>NZ_JASCXL010000039.1:0-75716 GCF_030010595.1 Streptomyces sp. CC224B
CTCCCACGGCCCGACCCAGGGCGCCCCCCCCCCCCCCCCCCCCCCCCCCCCCCCCCCCGCCCCCCCCAGGCCCCCCCCCCCCCGGGGGCCCCCGCCCCCGCCCCGGGGGGGGGCCGCACCCCCCCCCCCCCCCCCCCCCCCCCCCCCCCCCCCTCCCCGGGCGCGCCCGCCGCCCGCCGCGGTATGCGCGCGCACGCCCACCGGGCCCGGCCGGACCCGGCCCGCCGCCCGGCGGACTTTGCCCGCCGCCCCATTCCTGACGGGCCGTCAGTTCAGTAACCTGACTATGCGTCAGTTCTGGGACACACGGGCCGGGCGGCCCTCCGCGCGCCCACGCCCCCACCGTCGTCACTGTCACACAGGAGCGGGCGGACCGATGCTTGGATCGACCTACGGCACCTTCACCCCCGACCCCCGCCGCGCACGCGCCGTCGCCTGCGGCAACCTCCCCTCCGCCACCGTCCACGGCCGCGCCGCCGCCGCGGGCGACCTGGACGTGAGCGGCCGCCCGCTGCACGCCGACGTACCCGACCTGGACCGCTTCTTCCGGCCCGAGACCGTCGCCGTCATCGGCGCGTCGGACACCGAGGGGCGGCCCAACTCCGGGGTCACCCGCCAACTCGCCGCCTGGGCCGCGCGCGTGGGCGCCCGGCTGTACCCGGTGCACCCCACCCGCCCGGCCGTCCTCGGCGTCCCCTGCGCCCGCTCCGTGGCCGAGCTGCCCGAGCCGGTGGACGTCGCCGCCGTCCTGGTGCGCGACCCGCTGCCCGTGGTCGAGGAACTCGCCGCCGCCAAGGCGCGGTTCGCGGTGGTCTTCGCCTCCGGCTTCGCCGAGACCGGCGCGGCCGGCGCCGCCGCGCAGGACCGGCTGGCCGCCGCCGTCCGCGGCACGGGGCTGCGCCTGCTCGGCCCCAACACCAACCTCAACGCCTTCCAGGAGTTCCGCGAGGACCTCGAAGGGCCCGCCATCGCCCTGCTCACCCAGTCCGGCCACCAGGGCCGCCCCCTCTACGCGCTCCAGGAGCTGGGCATCCGCCTCTCCCACTGGGCGCCCACCGGCAACGAGGCCGACCTGGAGGCCGCCGACTTCCTCGCGTACTTCGCCGAGCAGCCGGAGGTCGGCTGCGTCGCCGCCTACGTCGAGGGGCTGAAGGACGGCCGCCGCTTCCTCCTCGCCGCCGACCGGGCCGCCCGGCGCGGCGTCCCCGTCGTCGCCGTCAAGGTCGGCCGCACCGAGACGGGCGCCCGTACGGCCGCCTCCCACACCGGCAAGCTGACCGGCGCCGACACGGTCGTGGACGCGGCGCTGCGCCAGTACGGCGTGATCCGCGTCGACGGCCTCGACGAACTCCAGGACACCGCCGCCCTGCTGGCGCGGGCCCGCCCGCCGCGCGCCGACGGCGTCGCGGTCTACTCCATCTCCGGCGGCACCGGCGCGCACTTCGCCGACCTGGCGACCGCGGCGGGCCTGCGGCTGCCGCGCCTGTCGGCGGCGAAGCAGGCGGAGCTCCACCAGTGGATCCCGCACGACCTGAACGTCTCCAACCCCGTCGACAACGGCGGCCACCCCGTCGGCGACCCGCGCGGCCGGAAGATCATCGACGCGCTCCTCGCCGACCCGGAGGTCGGCGTCCTGGTCTGCCCCGTCACCGGTCCGTTCCCGCCCCTGAGCGACAAGCTGGTGCGGGACCTGGTCGCGGCGGCCGAGGACACGGACAAGCTGGTCTGCGTGATCTGGGGCTCCCCGGTCGGCACGGAGGACGCCTACCGCACCACCCTCCTCGGCTCCTCCCGCGTCGCCACCTTCCGCACCTTCGCCAACTGCGTCACCGCGGTCCGCGCGTACCTCGGCCACCACCGCTTCGCCGCCTCCTACCGCTCGCCCTTCGACGAGGCCCCGCGCACCCCCTCGCCCTCCTTCCGCAAGGCCCAGGCCCTGCTGCGCCCCGGCCACCAGCTCAGCGAGCACGCCGCGAAACAGCTCCTGCGGGCGTACGGCATCCGCGTACCGCGCGAGCAGCTCGTCACCAGCGCGGCCGCCGCCGTCCGCGCCGCCGGGCAGGTCGGCTACCCCGTCGTCATGAAGGCCTCCGGCGCCCGCATCGCCCACAAGACCGAACTCGGCCTGGTCAGGACCGGCCTCACCTCCGCCAGCCAGGTCCGCGACGCCTACCGCGACCTCACCGACATCGCCCGCTACGAGGACATCAGCCTGGACGGCGTCCTGGTCTGCCAGATGGTGGAGCGCGGCGTCGAGATGGTCGTGGGCGTCAGCCAGGACCCGCTCTTCGGCCCCACGGTGACGGTGGGGCTCGGCGGGGTGCTCGTGGAGGTCCTCCACGACGTCTCCGTCCGGGTGCCGCCGTTCGGCGAGGACCAGGCCCGGGCGATGCTCGACGAACTGCGGGGCCGGCCGCTTCTGGACGGCGTACGGGGGGCTCCGCCGGGGGACCTGGACGCGTTGGTGGAGGTGGTGCTGCGGGTGCAGCGGATGGCTCTGGAGCTGGGCGGAGGGCTGGCCGAGCTGGAGATCAACCCGCTGGTGGTACTGGGCCAGGGCGTGGCGGCCCTGGACGCACTGGTGCGCTGCGCTTGAGCCCGTGGCCCCGCCCACCCGCAGGGCCCCACCGGGCAGCCCGGCCCCGACCTCGCGGCTTGCACGCCGTCCCCAACCCACACCGCCGCTCCGCGGCGGAATCTCACCCACCCGCCCACCCGTGCCACCACACCTGATGGCCCGGCCCCGACCTCGCGGCCTGCACGCCGTCCCCGAACTGCACCGCCGCTCCGCGGCGGATCCTCACCCACCCGCCCACCCGTGCCACCACACCGGGCAGCGCGGCCCCGGCCTCGCGGCTTGCACGTCGTCTTTCACCCGGACCGCTGCGCGGTGGGGGTTTCAGCCCGTCCGGCGTTTGAGGACGAGGCGCGGAGCGCCGATGGGCCGGGGGTCCAGGGGGCGGAGCCCCATGGTTTCGGGAAAGGGGCGGGACTGGGGCGCCCCCGCGAGGCCCCACCGACCCACCGGCCCACACCAGTGCACCGCCCCACCGCCCCCTCCCGACCCCACGGACGGACACCCCATGCCCATCCACCACACCACCACCCACCACATCACCTGGATCACCCTCGCCAGGCCAGAGGCCAGAAACGCCCTGGCCCCCGCCCACCGCGACCACCTCGTCGCCCTGTTCGACGAGGCCTCCGCCGACCCGGACACCCGGGCCGTCGTCCTCACCGCCACCGGCCCGGCCTTCTGCGCCGGCGCGGACCTGCGCGCCCCGTCCGCCGCGCCCCCGGCCACGGGCGACCGCGTGGCCGGGGACGTGGCCCGTACCCTCCGCCGCGGCGCGCAGCGCCTCGTCACCGCCGTCCTGGACTGCGAGAAACCCGTACTCGCCGCCGTGAACGGCACCGCCGCCGGCCTCGGCGCCCACCTCGCCCTCGCCTGCGACCTGGTGCTCGCCGCGGAGTCGGCCGCGTTCGTCGAGGTGTTCGTCCGCCGCGGCCTCGTCCCGGACGGCGCCGGGGCCTACCTGCTGCCCCGCCTCGTCGGCCCGCAGCGCGCCAAGGAGCTGATGTTCTTCGGCGACGCCCTCCCCGCCACCGACGCCGCCCGCCTCGGCCTGGTCAACCGCGTCGTCCCGGACGCCGACCTGGAGAAGACCGCCCGCGCCTGGGCCGAACGCCTCGCCGCCGGGCCCACCCGGGCCCTCGCCCTCACCAAGCAGCTCGTCAACGCGTCCCTGGACGGCGACCGCGCCACCGCCCTGGCCGCCGAGGCCGCCGCCCAGGAGATCACCATGACGACCCGCGACGCCCAGGAGGGCGTGGCCGCCTTCGTGGACCGCCGCACCCCGATGTACGAGGGCCGTTGAGTCCGGGGCGGCCGGCCGCCGGGGAGGTTCCGATCTGACGGTTCGTCAGTTTTAATGGAAGGCGTGATGGGACACGCGGCAATGGCCGCCACCGTGGTCCGCTACCTCCGGTCGACCGGCGCCCCGGCCGCGGCGGCCCCGACGGGCCGCGGAGCCGCCGCGGGCCCCACCCCCGTGGGGGCCCACGGCGGTCACCGCCCCCGTCTGCGCGCCGTCCGCGAGGACGAACGCGCCCCGCTGGACCCGGCCGTGTTCCGCCGCGTCCTCGGGAACTTCGCCACCGGGGTCACCGTCGTCACCGCGCCGGGCGGCCCCGGCCGCTCCCCGGCGGGCTTCGCCTGCCAGTCGTTCTCGTCCCTCTCCCTCGACCCGCCGCTGGTCTGCTTCATGGTCGGCCGGGCGTCCACGACGTGGCCCCGCATCGCCCGCGCGGGCGTCTTCTGCGTGAACGTCCTGAGCGCGGACCAGGCGGAGCTGTGCCGCGCCTTCGCGGTCAGCGGCGCCGACAAGTTCGCGGGAGTGGCCCACGACCCGGCCCCCGCCACGGGCTCCCCACGCCTCGCGGGAGCGATCGCCTGGATCGACTGCGCCGTCCACGCCGTGCACACGGGCGGCGACCACCTGATCGTGGTCGGCCGGGTCGAGGCCCTGGACGCCCCGCGCGAGGGGGCGCCCCCGCTGCTCTTCCACCGCGGCTCCTTCGGCGTCGGCTGACCGGGGCCCGGGGTCCGTCCGGTGGCCCGTACGGGCCCTAGGCGGCCAGTTCCGCCTCCCGGCCGTTGCGCCGGATCACCAGAGCCATCAGCGCGGCCGCCGCGCACAGGCCCCCGGAGGCGTACCACACCACGTCGTACGAGCCGAAGACGTCCCGGGCCACCCCGCCCAGGAACGCGACCACCGCCGCACCCACCTGGTGCGAGGCCAGCACCCAGCCGAAGACGATGGCGCTGTCCGCCCCGTAGTGCTCCCGGCACAGCGCGAGCGTGGGCGGCACCGTGGCCACCCAGTCGAGCCCGTAGAAGACGATGAAGAACACCATCGGCACGTGCACGCTGGGCGCGAGGAGCATCGGCAGGAAGAGCAGGGAGACGCCGCGCAGCGCGTAGTAGACGGCGAGGAGCCGCCGCGCCTCGAAGCGGTCCGTGAGCCAGCCGGAGGCGATGGTGCCCACCACGTCGAAGACCCCGATCACGGCCAGCAGCGAGGCCGCGGCGGTGACCGGCATCCCGTGGTCGTGCGCCGACGGCACGAAGTGCGTACGGATCAGCCCGTTCGTCGACGCCCCGCAGATCGCGAACGAGCCCGCGAGCAGCCAGAACGGTCCCGTCCGCGCGGCGTCCAGGAGCACCCGTACGGCGCGCGCGGCGGCACCCCGCGCCGGCTCCGGCTTGGGCGTGAACTCGCCCCCGTACGGCGCGAGTCCGACGTCGGCCGGGTGGTCCCGCAGGAGCAGCCACACGAACGGCACCACGGCGAGCGCCGCGAGGGCGACCGTCACGGACGCGGGCCGCCACCCGTGCTCGTCCACGATCCACGCGCACAGCGGCAGGAAGACGAGCTGCCCGGAGGCGCCCGCCGCGGTCAGGATGCCGGTGACCAGGCCGCGCCGCGCGACGAACCAGCGGTTGGTGACGGTCGCGGAGAAGGCGAGCGCCATGGAGCCGGTGCCGAGACCCACCAGGAGGCCCCAGTAGAGCATGAGCTGCCAGCTCGCGGTCATCCACACGCTGAGCAGCGCGCCCGCCGCGACCAGGCTGAGCGCGGTCACGACGACCTTGCGGATGCCGAAGCGGTCCATGAGCGCGGCGGCGAACGGCGCGGTGAGCCCGTACAGCGCCATGTCGATGGAGACGGCGAATCCGATCTCGCCCCGGGACCAGTCGAATTCGTCGTGCAGCGGGTCGATGAGCAGCCCGGGCAGCGAGTTGAAGGCCGCGCCGCCGATGATCGTCACGAAGGTGACGGCGGCGACGAGCCAGGCGCGGTGGATCCGGGGCACCCGGCGCGCCGGGCCGGTGGCGGGCCGCGCGCCGTCCCCGCGTACGGACGTCTCGGTTGTCTGGGTCACGTCAGCCAGGATCCGGCCGGGGATCACCGCGATCGAGTGGCCCGGAGGACAGCGTTCGCTAGGATCGGGCCATGGCCGCCGCACGGAACGCCAATCGCCGGAACGCCCATCGCCGGAACGCCGACCGCCGGGACGCCGACCGGGCCGCCACGCGTCGGACTGCCGACCGGGACGCCACGGGCCGGGCCGCCACGGGCCAGGACCGGAACGCGGGCGCACCGGCCGACGGCCGTCCCGCGGCGGACCTCCGGCACCGGGTCGTCGTCCTCGTCATGGACGGTGTCATCCCGTTCGAACTGGGCATCCCGCAGCGCATCTTCGGCCGCGCCAAGGACGCCGCGGGGCGGGGCTTCTACAAGGTCGTGACCTGCACGGCGCGTCCGCCCGGCCCGGTCCGCACGGACGCCGACTTCGACATCCTCGTCGAGCACGGGCCCGAGGCGCTCGCCACGGCCGACACGGTCGTGGTGCCCGCCTCCTACGAGCTGGGCCCCGTCTACGAGGAGGGCCGCCTCACCGACGACCTCGCCGCCGCTCTCGCGCAGATCCGCCCGGGCACCCGCCTCGTCTCGATCTGCACCGGCGCCTACGTCCTGGCCGCCGCGGGCCGCCTGGACGGCCGCCCCGCGACCACGCACTGGTGGCACGCGGAGCACTTCCAGCGGCTCTTCCCGAAGGTCCGGGTCGACGCGGACGTGCTGTTCGTCGACGACGGCGACGTGCTCACCTCCGCCGGTGTCGCGGCGGGCCTCGACCTGTGCCTGCACCTGGTGCGCCGCGACCACGGGGCCACCGTCGCCAACGAGGTCGCCCGCTCCACCGTGGTCCCGCCGCACCGCGACGGCGGCCAGGCGCAGTACGTCCAGCGGCCCGTGCCCGAGCCGCGCCTCGCGACGACGTCCGCCGCGCGGGCGTGGGCCCTGGACCGGCTGCACGAGCCGCTGCAACTGCGTGACCTGGCCGAGCGGGAGGCGATGTCCGTCCGCACCTTCACGCGCCGCTTCCGCGAGGAGGTGGGCGTCAGCCCCGGCCAGTGGCTCACCCGCCAGCGCGTCGAGCGGGCCCGCCACCTCCTGGAGTCCACCTCCCTGTCCGTGGACCGGATCGCCCGGGAGTCCGGCTTCGGCACGGCCCAGTCCCTCCGCCAGCACCTCCAGAGCACCCTGGGCGTAACCCCGACGGCCTACCGCCGTACGTTCAGCTCGACGCCGGGCACGGCACACCTGCCCGGACACCCGCCTGCCCGCATTGCGAAGTGACACCGAGGAACCCTTTTCCGGCGCACCGTTCGCAGCTGAGAAGTAGCCGATAAACCTACCCCTAATCCCCGCCGACATTCCTCCGTAAACGAGCCCGATGCCGCATCCGGAAGCTCAGGTGAATGCCGCTCCCCCCAGAGGCGCCGGACCGCCGCACCGAAAGTCACCGGATTGCGTGCGCCCCTTCCTTGTGTACGTGATGACGGTCACGCGGGACGCCACTTGCCATGCGCGCCGCGGCGGCGCCAAGATCGAACTCCTCTGACCAGCCGAGGAGTCCGTACAGGTGAAGCACAACCGCAGGATCGCCGTACATTTCGCCGCCGCCATGGGGGCGCTCTGCATTTCCCTTTCCGCGCCGTCGGCCCATGCCCAGGAACAGCGCTCCGACAGCGTCACGCAGGCCACGAAGGCCGACCCGTGCAAGGGGAAGCACTACTCCAAGGTCGCGTACACGTTCTACCGCGGGCCTTCGAAGATCCCGCTGCGCTGCGGCACCAAGACGTGGGGCTACAAGCACATCGTGAACCACGGCCGTTGGAGCACGGCCTTCAAGAACAAGATCAACGACACGCTCTGGAAGGGCCACGAAGTGCGCCCCGGCGTGGTGTACCGCTACAAGCCGGGAACGGGCTGCACGCCGAATCCGAAGAAGAATTTCAAGGTGGTATACAATAAAGGACCGCTCGGCGGAAAGCCCGGCGGCCTCACCCCGCAGGGCATCATCACGGCCACCGTGGAATACACCGCGATCGCCAGGGCCGCATGCTAGAGAGGTGAGCCATGGCCACGTCCGGGCAAGTCCGGGAAGCGCTCGGAGAACGACTTCTCGGCGCACAGCAGGAATGGCCAGGATTCTCCATCGACGTACGGGAGCTGCGCGTCACGGAAGTATCGCCCCGGCTGCTTCTCGTGGAACTCGACATTCGAGCCCAGGGTGAATCGTGGCGGGTTTCCCTTGATTATCAGGGGCAGGAAGCCAGTCTCGTCAGCGGTGACCTGACCGACGAGGCCGCGGAATATCTCGCCCTTCTGGTGCGCACCCATCTCTTCGAGTGGTGGCACACCAAGGACACCGAGAAGGCGTCCCGGCGCAAGGGCACCCGGCTCGACACGTGACAGCGGGGGCGGCGCACGCACGCGCACCGCCCCCGCCGCGCTGTCCGCGCCCGGCCCGAGCGACGCGCGCCCCCCGCCCCGGTCCCGGCGCCCCCACCCTCAGAACACCACCACCCCCCGAGCCCCCCGCCCCGCCTCCGCGTCCGCCCGGGCCAGGGCGAACTCCCCCACCTCGTACGTCCGCGTCACCAGCTCGTCCAGCAGCAGGCGCCCCGCCAGGTACAGCTCCGCGTACAGCGTGAAGTCCCGCTGCGGGCGCCCCGCCCCGTAGCGGCAGCCCAGGATCGACTTGTCCAGGAACAGCGAGGACACGGCGAACGAGGCCTCCGCCCCGGCGGCCGGCACCCCGAGGAGCACCGCCTGGCCGTGCCGGTCCAAGGCGTCCACGGCCTGCCGGACCAGGTCGACGCGGCCCACGCACTCGAAGGCGTGGTCCGCCCCGGTGGGCAGGACGCGGGTGACGTCCGCCATCGAGGTCAGGAAGTGGGTCGCGCCGAACTGCCGGGCCGCCGCCTCCTTCTCCGGGTTCGCGTCGACGGCCACGACCGGCCGGGCCCCGGCGAGCCGCGCGCCCTGCAGGACGTTGAGCCCGACGCCGCCGGCGCCGATCACGACGACGGAGTCCCCGTACGCGACGTGGGCGCGGTTCAGCACGGCGCCGACGCCGGTGACGACCGCGCAGCCGATCAGGGCCGCCGAGGTCAGCGGGATCTCCTTGGGGATCCGCACCGCCTGCACGGCCCGGACGAGCGTGCGCTCGGCGAAGGCGGAGACCGCCGCGAACTGGTGGAGCGGGCCGCCGCCCCGGGTGAACGGCTGCCGGGGCGCCCCGATCGCCTTGCGGCACATGGTGGGCCGCCCCCGGTGGCACTCCGCGCACGCCCCGCAGTTGGCGATGGTCGACAGGGCCACGTGGTCACCGGCGGTGACGTGCGTGACGCCCGGGCCCACGGCCTCCACCACGCCCGCGCCCTCGTGCCCGAGCACCACCGGCACCGGGAACGGGATCGTCCCGTCGAGCACCGACAGATCGCTGTGGCACAGCCCGGCCGCCGCCACCGCCACCAGCACCTCGCCCGGTCCCGGCTCGCGCACCTCCAGGTCGTCGACGACCTCCACGCCCCGCCCGTCGAACACCACCCCCCTCATCGCGCACCCCGTCCGCGCCCACGTCCCGTACCGGCCATCGCGCACCCCTCACCGAGGCCCCCGGGCCTCTCTCGGCAGGCCGAGCACCCGCTCGGCGATGATGTTCCGCTGGATCTCGTCCGAGCCGCCGTAGATCGTGTCGGCGCGCGAGAAGAGGAAGAGCCGCTGGGCCGCGTCGAGCCGGTAGGGGTCCTCCGGGGACCAGTCGCCGGGCCCGGCCGCGCCGCGCGCCCCGCGCACCCGCACCGCGAGCCGCCCCAGCCGCTGGTGCCACCCGCCCCACAGCAGCTTCGCCACACTGGGCGCGCCGGGGTCGCCACCGCCGAGGGTGCGCAGCGCGTTCCACCGCATGACCCGCAACTGCGCCCACAGCTCGGCGAGTTCGGCCCGTACGACGGGATCGTCGGCGGCGCCGCCGCGCACGGCCTCGCGGGCCACGTCCGCCAGTTCGGCGGCGAACCCGATCTGCTGGGCGAGCGTCGACACGCCCCGCTCGAAGCCCAGCAGCCCCATGGCGACCCGCCACCCGCCGCCCTCCCCGCCGACGAGATGGGCGGCGTCCGCGCGCGCCCCGTCGAAGAACACCTCGTTGAACTCGGCCGTGCCCGTGAGCTGCCGGATCGGCCGCACCTCGATCCGGCCCGGCTGGTCCATCGGCACGAGCAGGAACGACAGGCCCTCGTGGAGCCGCGCCCCCGGCGGGCCGGTGCGCGCGAGCACGAAGCACCAGTCGGCCTCGTGGGCGAGCGACGTCCAGACCTTCTGCCCGCTGATCCGGTACGCGCCCCCGTCGCGCTCGGCGACCGTCCGCACCCCCGCCAGGTCGGAGCCCGCCCCCGGCTCGCTGTACCCCTGGCACCACAGGGCCTCCCCGCGCGCGACGGGCGGCAGGAACGCGTCCTTCTGCTCCGGGGTCCCGTACGCGAGGAGCGTCGGCGCGAGCAGCTTCTCGCCGATGTGTCCCACGCGCCCGGGCGCCCGCAGCCGCGCGTACTCCTCGGCCCACACGACCTGCTGCGTGAGCGTCGCCGTCCGGTTCCCGTACGCGCCCGGCGCCGTGTCCCAGCCGATGCCGATCCACCCGCCGCGCCCCAACTCCCGCTCCCAGGCCCGGCGTACGTCCACCCGCTCGTGCTCGCCGCCCGGGCCGCCGTGCCCGGCGGCGGCCGCGTAGGCGCCCGTGAGGTGCTCGGCCAGCCACTGCCGCGCCGCCGCCCGGAACGCCTCGTCCCCGGGGCCGGGTCCGAAGTCCACGGCGGGCCTAGGCGGCGGGGCCCGCGGGATCCGGCCGGGCGCCGGCCGCCGCCCCCGGCGCGGGCCCCGGCGCGGGTCCCGCGTTCGGGCGCGCCCCGTCCGCCGCGGCCCTCGCCATCGCCTCCACCCGCGCGAGCAGGGGCATCGGGTCGCTGCCCACCGTCCCGGGCAGCACGTCCGCGATCCGCTCCGGGGTCCAGCCGCCGTCGGCGTACGCGGCCCGCAGCTCGCGCGGCTGCGCCCACACGGCGATCTTGGGCCCGGCGACGGTGTACACCTGCCCGGTGATCCGCTCCCGCCGCGCCCGGTCGCTCAGCAGGTACACCACGAGGGCGGCGACGTCCTCCGGCTCGCCGATCTCCTTCAGCTCCACGGGCACCTGCGCGGACATGCGGGTGCGCGCGACCGGCGCCACCGCGTTGGCCGTCACCCCGTACCTGTGCAGGCCGAGCGCCGCGCTGCGCACGAGCGAGATGACGCCGCCCTTGGCGGCGCTGTAGTTGGCCTGCGAGACGGAGCCCTGGTGGTTGCCGCTGGTGAAGCCGACGAGGGTGCCGGAGCGCTGTCCGCGCATCACGGCGGACGCGGCCCGGAAGACGGTGAAGGTGCCCTTGAGGTGGGTGGCGAGGACCGGGTCCCACTCGTCCTCGGTCATGTTGAACAGCATCCGCTCCCGCAGGATCCCGGCGACGCACACCGCCCCGTCGAGCCGCCCGTACGCGGACAGCGCCGTCTCGACGACGCGTCGGCCGCCCGCCATGGTGGAGACGTCGTCGGCGACGGCCACGGCCTCGCCGCCCGCCGCCGCGACCTCCTCGGCCACGGCCTCGGCCACCCGGCTGGTGGGCTCGGCGCCCGCGACGGACACCCCGTAGTCGTTGACCACGACCCGGGCGCCCTCGGCCGCGGCGGCGAGCGCGACGGCCCTGCCGATGCCGCGCCCCGCGCCCGTCACGGCCACCACCTTGCCTGCCAAGAAGTTCCCCACACCGGCCCCCTCCCGCGGTTTCTGACGGACCGTTAGATTTTAGGGCCCGTCGGTCGCGGTGACACAAGCCCCGGGGAGGCCCCATGTCGGCGCCACGCGCACACCCGCCCATGCCGCCGGAGTTTCACGAGATCGCCCGGCGCGTCAACAACTGGGGCCGCTGGGGCGCCGACGACGAGCTGGGCACCCTGAACCTGATCACCGACGACGTGGCGCGCGCGGCCGCCGCCACCGTCCGCACGGGCCGCCGCGTCCCGCTCGCGCTGCCGCTGCGCCACGACGGCGTCCAGACGGGCCTGATCCCCGGGCGGGTCAACCCGCTGCACACCATGACCCAGGTCAACCGCCGCCTGGGCCCCGGCCCGGTCGCCACCAGCGACGACGCGGTGGTCATGGGGCTCCAGGCGGCCACCCACTGGGACGCGCTGCCGCACGTCTCGCACTCGGGCCTGCTCTACAACGGCCGCCCCGCCGACACCGTGACGGCCCACCGGGGCGCCCGCTACAGCTCCATCGACAAGGTCCCGCACCTCCTCACGCGCGGCGTCCTGCTCGACGTGGCCCGCGCGCGGGGTGCGGACCGGCTGCCGGGCGGCCACGCGGTGACGCCCGAAGACCTGGACCGGGCCGAGGAGTTCGGCCGGGTGGCGGTGCGCGCCGGGGACGTCGTCCTCGTCCGCACCGGCCACATGGCGGTGTACCTGGCGGGCGACCGGGACGCGTACGCCCACCCGTCGCCGGGACTCTCGTACCGGACGCCGGAGTGGTTCCACGCGCGGGACGTCGCGGCGGTCGCCAACGACACGCTCACCTTCGAGGTCTTCCCGCCGGAGATCGAGGGCCTGTGGCTGCCGGTGCACGCCCTGCACCTGGTGGAGATGGGCATGCTCCAGGGCCAGAACTGGAATCTCGAAGAGTTGTCCACAGCCTGTGGAGAAGAGTCCCGCTACAGCTTCCTGCTGGCCGCGACGCCCGAGCCGGTCACGGGTGCCACGGGCGCGCCGGTGGCGCCGGTCGCGGTCCTCTGAGCCGCGGACCCCTTCCCTCGGGGCCCGCTCGGAGTTCGGGTGGCGGCGCGTCGGCGCCTGCCCCTGTCGCGTGTCCGCGCGCCGCCATCCGCTCCGGCGTACGAGCCCCGCCCCCCTGGTGCCCTGAAGGGGCGCGACGCCGAATCGCGACCCGCACCTCGCCAAGGACCGGGCCACAGGCGCCACCGTCCCTCGGCGTCCCCTCGCGGCGAATCGCTGCACTCAAGCGTGATCAGCCGGACACGCTACGTCAACACCCGCTCGGGAATTTATGCCCTATGCCGCTTTTGCTCCGCCCGCGCACGGACGCGCACAGAGGCACAACACGGCGCACGCGCCGACACGACAGGGGGCACGGTCGGCACAGGCAGGCGAGAACCGGCCGATCCGACGCGTCCGGCGCCTGCGGACGCGGCATGCGGCGCCGACGCGAGGGAAAGGGACGAAGCCCCGGACGGAACACGGCCGGATCAGCGGACCCCGAGCCGACACCTTCGCGGGAACACGGCCGGATCAGCGGACCCCGAGCGCGACACCCTCGCGGGCCGGGTGCCGGAACGCCGCCCCCCGCCCGGGAGGCGGCGCCTCGCACCGGTCCACCTCGCACCAGATCCGCTTGCCGGCCCCTTCGTGCTGCCAGCCCCACCGGTCCGCGAGCCCGTCCACCAGCTCCAGGCCGCGGCCGTTCGTCTCGTCCCGCTCCGCGTGCCGCTGCCGCGGCGGGCGCGCGCTGCGGTCGGCGACCTCGACGCGGACGGTGCCGGGCTCGCTCGCGGGCACCCCGGGGAGCAGCATGCGCAGGACGGCCGGACAGCCGGTGTGCACCACGGCGTTGGTGACCAGCTCCGAGATCAGCAGGATCAGCGTCTCGGCCACGGGCTCGTCGGCCGCTATGCCCGACCCCGCGAGCCGCGACCGCGCCCATCTGCGCGCCCGGCCCACTTCCGCGGGGTCCGGCCCGACTTCTAGCTGAACTTGAAGCACCTGCACCGCTCACACCATCCGAACCGGCGGACACATCGCCTCGCGACTCCACAGGGTCACGGAACGTGAGCCCCTCGGAAGCCAGCATGGTTGACGTACAGTCACCCCAACAAGCGCTTCGGGCATATTCCAGCGCGAAGGAGTACGCGTACGGCATACTGTGCGACGCGCGCCGCGGGGGGTCGGACAGGCGGGCGCTCGGCCGTGTCCTGTCCGGCGAGCGAAGCGCGTTACCAGGCACGGAGGGCCCTCGGGGGCTGCTCCGGCACGGTTCGGCCTCAGGACCACTCGCATCTCACACAAGGTACCGGAGCCGGGCGCCGACTCCGCGTCGCGACGAGTCACGCAAAGGACACAACCCGGTATCGACGTTCCGTAGCCCCACGGGCGTCCGGCATTTCTCACGTCGATCACACTCATGGTCAGCACAGCGTGACATTGCCATCCCATCCAGCTACGGACGCCACAGGAGACGACGCCCGCCCCGCAAAACACCGCACACGCCACCAACCACCCACACCTCACCAACCACCTTCATCGCACCATCCCTCACGAACGTCCCCGCACAGCGCGGCGGCCAGCTCCTCCTCCGCGCGCGCCGCCGTCGTACCGAGCCGGGCGCGCACCCAGGCCCGCTTCAGGTGCAGGTGCACGTCGGCCTCCCAGGTGAAGCCCATGCCGCCGTACACCTGGAGGCAGTCGCGGGCGTTGCGCACGGCGGCGTCGTCGGCGAGGAGCTTGGCCGCGACGGCCTCGCGCGGGTCGCCGGTGACGGCGGCGGCGTACACCGCGGCGCGGGTCAGCTCGGTGCGGACGAGCAGGTCGGCGCAGAGGTGCTTGACCGCCTGGAACGCGCCGATGGGCTGCCCGAACTGCTCGCGCTCACCGGCGTAGCGGACCGCGGCGTCACGGGACGCGCAGGCGGAGCCGAGCTGTTCGGCGGCGAGCAGCAGCGAGGCGGCCGGGCCGTCCTCCCGGCGGCCGGGGACGCGGTGCAGCGGTGTGAGCGGGTCGACGGAGCGCAGGGGTTGGGCCGCGGTGACGTCGCCGCGCACCACGTCGGCCGCGGCGAGCCAGGGCACGAGCGTCCCGGACACGGCGGTGACGACGGCCTCGCCGGTGGCGGCGCCGTCGACGTCGCCGGCGGCGAGGAACGTCGCGACCAGCGGCCCGGGCACGAGCGCCCGCCCCGCCTCCTCGAACACCAACACCGCTTCCGCGGCGCCCTGTCCGAGCCCGCCGCGCGCCTCGGGCACGCACAGCGCGAAGAACCCGGCCTTCCCGAGGGTCCGCCACAGCTCCCGGTCCAGGCCGGGCGCGTCCACGGCGGCCCGCAGCGCGTCCCGCCCGA
Organism: Streptomyces sp. CC224B; assembly: GCF_030010595.1. Lineage (NCBI taxonomy): Bacteria > Bacillati > Actinomycetota > Actinomycetes > Kitasatosporales > Streptomycetaceae > Streptomyces > Streptomyces sp. CC224B. Next base: position 15,079 of record NZ_JASCXL010000039.1, read on the forward strand.
ACCGGGCCCGCAGGATCTCCCGGAAGCCGTCCCGCAACGCGCGCTGGTCGGCGCCCAGTTGGAAGTCCACGCCTCACCGCCCCTTCGGCAGCCCGAGGAGCCGCTCGGCCACGATGGTGCGCTGGATCTGCGAGGTGCCGGCGGCGATGGTGTACGACAGCGACGACAGGCGCTCCCGCGTCCAGGGCCGGCCGAGGTCCAGGGCGTCGTCGCCGAGGACGTCGGCGGCCGCGTCGTACAGCTCCTGGCGCGCGTGGGAGTAGCGCAGCTTGAACACGGATCCGCCGGGGCCGGGGACGCCGCCGGTGTGCTGGGCCTCGGCGGCGTTCCACTGCGCGAGCCGCCACAGGGCGCCGAACTCGGCGCTCAGGCGGCCGAGTCGGCGGCGCAGCACGGGGTCGTCCCACCGGCCGTTCGCGCGGGCCTCGCGGGCCAGGCCGCCGAGCACGCGGCGGCAGGCCACCACCTCCCCCGCGAAGGCGGTGCCCCGCTCGTAGGACAGGGTCACCAGGGTCACGCGCCAGCCGTCGTCCTCGGCGCCGACCCGGTGGTCCACGGGCACCCGCACCTCGTCGAGGAACACCTCGGCGAACTCCGTGGACCCGGCGAGCGTGCGCAGCGGCCGTACCGTGACGCCCGGCGCGGCCATCGGCAGGGCGAGCCAGGTCAGGCCCCGGTGCTTGGGGGCGCCGGGGTTCGTGCGCACGAGGAGTTCGCACCAGTCGGCCACCTCCGCGTGCGAGGTCCAGATCTTGGAGCCGCGCACCACGTAGTGGTCGCCGTCCCGCCACGCGCGCGTGCGCAGCGACGCCAGGTCGGAGCCCGCGTCCGGTTCGCTGAAGCCCTGGCACCACACCTCGTCGCCGCGCAGGATCGGCGGCAGCCAGCGCGCCCGCTGCTCCGGGGTGCCCTCGGCGGCGAGGGTCGGCCCCGCGTGCAGCAGTCCGACGAAGTTGGCCCCCACGTAGGGGGCGCCCGCCTTCTCCGTCTCCTCCAGGAAGATCAGCCGCTGGGTGGGCGTCGCCTCCCAGTGCACGCCGCCGTAGCCCGCGTCGTACAGCGCCCGCTGCCAGGCGGTGTCGTACGCGCGCCGCCCCGGCCAGTCGTGCGGCGAGGGGGGCGCGGGCAGCGTCGGCAGGGTACGGGCGAGCCACGCCCGCAGCCCGTCGCGGAAGGCCTCCTCCTCCTCGGTGTACGCCAGGTCCATCAGCCGCGCCCCGGGCCCGGGGCGCGGGCGCCGCCGTTCCGCAGCAGTTCCATGCGCCGCCCTCCGTCGCCCACCATCTGACGGTACGTCAGCTCGCAGGCTAGCCCCGCACCCCTGGACCGGCAAGGCGCGCGGCCCTACGCTCTGCCCGCCGACTGACACACCGTCAGTTTCCGCGCCGCCGGCGCTCGCTCGGCCGTCCGAGGAGGCACCCGTGACCGACACCGCCCACGCGCTCGCCGCCAGCGCCACCCTGTGGGAACTGATCGACCGGCGCGCCGCGCTCACCCCCGGCGCCCCGGTCCTCATCCAGGCCGCCGCCGACCCCGCCGCCGACCGGACCCTCACCTTCGGCGGCCTGCGCGAGCGCTGTGAGCGCGTCGCGGCGGGCCTGTACGAGCGCGGCGTACGGCCCGGCACCGTCGTCGCCTGGCAGCTGCCCACGCGCATCGAGACCGCCGTGCTCTCCTTCGCCCTGGCCCGGCTCGGCGCCGTCCAGTCGCCCCTGATCCCCTCCCTGCGCGAGCGCGAGGTCGGCTTCGCCCTGCGTACGTCACAGGCGGAGTTCTTCGCCGTCCCCGGGGTGTGGCGCGGCTTCGACCACACGGCGATGGCCCGGCGCCTGGGCGCGCGCACCGTCCTGACCGCGTACGACGAGCTGCCCGACGGCGACCCCGGTGTGCTGCCCCCGCCGCCCGCCGACGGCACGGCCGTGCGCTGGATCTACTGGACCTCGGGCACGACGTCCGAGCCCAAGGGCGTGCTGCACACCGACCGCTCCCTGCTCGCGGGCGGCGCCTGCCTCGCCCACGCCCTGAGGCTGTCACCGCGGGACGTCGGCTCGATGGCCTTCCCCTACGCGCACATCGCCGGGCCCGACTACACGGTGATGCTGCTCCTGTACGGCTTCCCCGCGGTGCTCTTCGAGCGGTTCGCGCTGCCCGACGCGCTCGACGGCTACCGGCGGCACGGCGTGACCGTCGCGGGCGGCTCCACGGCGTTCTACACGATGTTCCTCGCCGAGCAGCGCAAGGACCCCGCCCGCCCGCTGATCCCCACCCTGCGCCTCCTCGCGGGCGGCGGCGCCCCCAAGCCGCCCGAGCTGTACCACGCCGTCGTGCGCGAGCTGGGCTGCCAACTGACCCACGGCTACGGCATGACCGAAGTACCCATGATCACCATGGGGTCCCCGGACGACGCCCCCGAGCACCTCGCCACCACGGAGGGGCGCCCGCCCGCCGGCATGGAGATCCGCGTCACCGACGCCGCCGGGGCGGAGCTGCCGCCCGGCACCGACGGCGAGATACGGCTGCGCGGCGAAGCCGTCTGCCGCGGCTACCTGGACGCGGCCGCGACCCGCGAGGCCTTCGACGCGGACGGCTTCCTGCGCACCGGCGACCTCGGGCACGTCCTGGACTCCGGGCACCTGGTGCTCACCGGCCGCGCCAAGGACGTCATCATCCGCAAGGGCGAGAACATCTCCGCCAGGGAGATCGAGGACCTGCTGCACGGCCACCCCGCCGTCGCCGGCGCCGCGGTCGTCGGCCTGCCCGACCCCGCCCGCGGCGAACGCGTCTGCGCCGTCGTCGAACGCGCGCCCGGCGTCCCCGACCTGACCCTGCCCCAGGCGACGGCGTACCTGCGCGAGGCGGGCCTGGCCGCGCACAAGCTCCCGGAGCAGCTGGAGGTGGTGGACGCGCTGCCCCGCAACGAGACGCTGCGCAAGGTCCTCAAGTACGTGCTGCGGGAGCGGTACGCGGACTGAACGGGGGTCGCGAGCAGGGTGAGCCGCGCGACCAGGCGCGGTGGGGCGGTCGTGGCCGCGGGCGCGGGGCGACGGCCCGGTGCTCGCCCGCGGACCGCGGCGTCCGCCCTACTCCGGAACGGTGAAGTACGACGCGAAGGCCGACACGACCTGATCCTCGGTCACCGGGCCCAGGGCCTGCGCGGCCAGGGAGGCGATCTCGCGCTCCACGCCCAGCGCCCGCAGCGCCCGCTCCACCTCGGCCCCCTGGGCCACCCCGTCGCCGTCGCCGTCCGCCAAGGCCAGGGCCGCGTGCAGGAAGGGCCGCGCGATCTCCGCGAACCCGGCGGGGTTGTCCCGCAGCCGCTTCACGGCGCCGCCCACGAACTCGTCCCGGGTGATGCGCTGGTCGCCGTCCCGGTCGGCGATCCCGGCCATGCCCTGCCAGAACGCCTCCGCCCCGACGTACAGGGCCTGGCCCCGCTCGGACCGCGCGGGCACCTCGAACTCGGCGAGCAGCGCCGCGGCCGCCGTGCTGAAGTCCTCACGGGAGATGTAGCCGTTGCCGTCCTGGTCGAAGGTGGCGAAACGGGCCGCGATCCTGCGCTCGTACTCGGCACTGTCCATGGTGTTCGGGCCGCCTCACTTCTCATGCGGGTGGGGGTACGTCCGACATGGCCGCGGCCACGTCAGATGTCCGTCAGTTTCTGTTCAGCGAGCGTACGACGCCGTCGCCCGCCGGGAGGCGGAAAAGCGACGCTCGTGCCGAGACCGCGGGAATTCCGCGACGAGGGAGTGTCACGGACGCGCTCCGGGCCCGGCGGGCACGCCGACGGTGGCATCCGCTCGGAAAGGTTGTACCAGTAATCCGATCTTGACAGGTATACAGGGTTCCGCTTACCCGCGCGCGCCCGCCGGACGCGGCACGAACGTCCCGCCGCTACGCCGAAAGAGGCTCGGCCGCGTCGTCCACCGCCCGCGCCGCGTCCGGGTACACCTCGAACAGGCGGCGGACGCCGAGCGCCGCGAGGACCCGGTTCACGTGCGAGCCGTCAACCGCCCCCTGGGCGGGCAGGATCAGCCGCAGCCGGCCGCGGCAGGAGCGCATCAGGCGGCGCGTGGCGATCAGCACGCCCACGCCGCTGGAGTCGCAGAAGAGCACCTCGGACAGGTCGAGGACCACGCTGCGGCGGCCCTCCGCCACCGCCTCGTGCACGCGCTGGCGCAGCACCGGCGAGGTCAGGAGGTCCATCTCGCCGGACACCCGCAGCACGGCCCAGCCCCGCTGTTCGCCGACGGCCACCTTCAGCGCCACGCGCCACGCCTCTCGTCCACCGGGCTCCCCGCCTCTCTCGTCGCCGCCGTCTCGGCCACGTTCCATGAAACACCAGACCCACCCGCGCCCGGAAAGGGGGCGTTGCGGACGACCGGCCCAATATCATCCGCCGCCCCGCCGGGCCCCCGCATCGCGGCAAAGAGCCGGAAAGCGAGGGGAAAGCGGTGCGCTGTCAGTGCGGCCGACTACATTCGAATCAACGGTGAAGGCGAGCACGGCGAGCGCACGAGGGGGACGCACCGCGTCGGTGGGACCGCCGCATGCAGCAGCGACTGGCGCACGGGGAGGCCGCGGCGCTCGGCGAGCTGTACGACCGCTTCGCCTCGCTCGTGCACAGCCTGGCGCACCGCGTCCTGGGCGACGTCGCCGCGGCCGACCGCGTCACGCGCGAGGTGTTCACCCACATCTGGGAGAACCCCGAGGCGTACGACCCCAAGCAGGGCCCGCTGCGCTCCTGGATCGCCACGCTCGCCCACCAGCAGGCCGTCCACCGGCTGCGCCACACCGAGTCCGCCGCCCTCGCCCGCGGCGGCGGTGCCGGCACCCCCGAGGAGCTGGAGCGCAAGGTCCGCCGCGCCTCCGCCGCCGCCCGCGCGGACTACATCGTCACGGCCATGCCCGCCCCGCTGCGCGCCGCCCTGGAGCTGGCCTACTTCCAGCGGCGCGACTACCGCCAGACCGCCGCCGACCTCGGCGTCACCGAGGACGAGGCCCGCCGCAGGCTCCGCCTCGGCCTCCAGCTCCTGTCCACGGCGTACGACACCCGGGACACCCGGGACACCCACGGCACGCGCGACACCACCGCCGTCGCCGACCCCACGGGTCCCACGGGCCCCTCGTACGGCGCCCATGGCTACGGGAGAGCACTGTGAACAGGCCGGGCCTGCCCGATCCGTACGACGGCGGGGGCGAGGGCGCAGGCGGCTCCACGGGCCACCCGCGCATACCGGCGCCGCGCGCGCCCGCGGAGGACACCGGCGCGCCGCTGCCCGCCGCGGCGCCCGAGCCGCTCGTGCTCGACCACCCGGTGCTGAAGTCCCTGCTCGGCGCCTGGGCGCTGGCCGCCTGCTCCCCCGCCGAGGCGGCGGCCGTCGAGGAGCACCTCGGCGACTGCGGGCCGTGCGCCGAGGAGGCCCTGCGGCTGCGGGACGCGGTCGGGCTGCTCCACCCCGAGGAGAGCCTCGACCTCGACCCCGGGCTGCGCACCCGCGTCCTGGCGAGCTGCCTCGGCCGGCGCCCACCGCGCGTCCCGCTCCCGGACTGGGCCGCTCCGTACGACGCGGAGACCGCCCGGCTCGACGCGCTCCTGAAGGACATCGGGGACGCCGAGTGGCACGCGCCGGTGCGGCTGCGGTGGTTCGACGACGACCACCCCGTCAGCCGCAAGACCACCGTCGCCGGGGTCATCGCCCACCTCCTCGCCGTCGACGGCCTGGTGGCCACCGCGCTCGGCCTGGAGGACCCGCTGGGCGCGGACACCACGCCGGGCCTCGGCCCGGACGCGCGCACGGAGGCGTACTGGCGGGCGGCGCAGGCCCCGCCCACACGGGCGGTGCGGGAGCCCTGGCGGGACCAGACGCACGAGCTGATCCGGACGGTGTCGTTCGCGGGCGGCGGCTCCGGCCGCCTCCCGGTGCCGTACGGCGTACCGCCCGATACGACCGGCGCGCCCGGGGACGCGGCCCCCGGCCTGGCGCTGCCGCTGCGCGACTCGATGCTGGAGCGGGCCTTCGAGTGCTGGATCCACGCCGAGGACATCGCGCAGGCCGTCGACTACCCGTACGAGCCGCCCGCGCCCCGCCATCTGCACCGCATGATCGACCTGGCGGCGCGGCTGCTGCCCGTGACGCTGGCCGAGCGGCGCCGTGCGGGACGGAGCCCGGCGGGCCCGCCGGGCCGCAGCCTGCGCCTGGAGGTCGAGGGGGCCGGGGGCGGCGAGTGGCTCATCCCCCTCGACACACCCGGCACGAGCGGCTCCGCCGACGGCGAGGTGGCGCACGTCGCGCTGGACGGAGTGGAGTTCTGCCGCCTGGCCGCAGGCCACGTCTCCCCCGAGGAGGCCGCCGCGGGCCAGGTGGGCGACCGCGAGGCGATCCGCGACGTCCTCTTCGCAACAGCATCCTTGAGCCGCCTGTAGCCCCCCGAAGGAGGGCTGAGCCACCTGTAGCCACGCCCAGCGACCCCTCGCAGGCCGGTCCCACCCACCCGCCCCCACCCACAGGACTCGGCGCCCCGGCCTGGCGGCCGAAGCCGGGCGTCAGGGGTCCACCGCGGACCGGTTAGGCGACCGCGAGGCGATTCGCGACGCCCTCTTCGCCAACGTCCCTGAGCCGCCTGTAACCGCACCCCAGCGGCCCCCCGCAGGATGGTCCCGCCCTCCCGCCCCCACCCAGAGGGCTCCGCACCAGGGCCTGGTGGCCGAAGCCCGGGCGCCATGGGTCCACCGCGAGCCAGGTAGGCGACCGCGAGGCAATCCGCGACGCCCTCTTCGCAACAGCATCCCTGAGCCGCCTGTAGCCACACCCCAACCGCCCCCCGCAGGACGGTCCCACCCGCCCGCCCCCACCCAGAGAGCTCCGCGCCAGGGCCTGGCGCCACGGGCCCACCGCGACAGCGGCAGCACCGGAGCACCACCCGCAGCGCCCAGCATCCGGGCCGGACGGGCGAAGCCGGCTGTCACGGGCCCTTCGCGACAGCAGCGGAACCCAGAGGCACCGCCCGCAGCGCCCCGCGCCCGGGCCCGGCGGGCGAAGCCGGGTGGCACGGGCCCACCCCGGCAGCCGGGAGATCGGGGACGCGCCACCGTAGCGCCCCGCGCTCAAGCCCAGCGGGCGCAGCAAGGTGTCACGGCCCCCCAGCCAGGAACCAAGGAGCACCCCGCGCCCAGGCCTGGCGGCGCAGCCAGGTGTCACGGACCCCCCAGGCAGCCCCGGAAACCGGGGGCACCCCCCGCAGCGCCCCGCGCCCCGGGTCTGGCAGGCGCAGCCGGGTGTGACGGGTGGGTGGGTGGGAAACTCCGCCGCGGTAGCGGCGGCGCGGGGGGCACCGCCCGCAGCGCTCCGCGCCCGGGCCCGGCGGGCGAAGCCGGGTGGTACGGGTGGGCGGGTGGGAAACCCCGCTGGGGCAGCGGCGAAGCCCGGGAGCGCCATCCGCAGCGCCCCGCGCCCCGGGCCCGGCAGGCGCAGCCAGGTGGCACGGGTGGGCGGGTGGGAAAGCCCCGCGGCAGCAGGGCGCAGCCCACGCCTCAGGCGAAGACGACCGTACGGCGCCCGTTGAGCAGAATGCGCCGCTCCGCATGCCACTTGACGGCCCGCGCCAACGCCTGGCACTCCACGTCCCGCCCCACGGCCACCAACTGCTCGGGCGTCACCTCGTGCCCCACCCGCTCGACCTCCTGCTCGATGATGGGCCCCTCGTCCAGGTCGGCGGTGACGTAGTGCGCGGTGGCACCGATCAGCTTCACGCCGCGCGCGTGCGCCTGGTGGTACGGCCGCGCGCCCTTGAAGCTGGGCAGGAAGGAGTGGTGGATGTTGATGATCCGCCCGCTGAGCTCCTTGCACAGGTCGTCCGAGAGGACCTGCATGTAACGGGCCAGCACGACGAGCTCGACGTCCTGCTCCCGCACCAGCTCGAGCAGGCGCGCCTCCGCCTCGGCCTTGGTGTCCTTGGTGACCGGGATGTGGTGGAAGGGGATCCCGTACGAGGCGGAGAGCTCGGCGAAGTCCGTGTGGTTGGAGACGACGGCGGCGATCTCCACCGGCAGGGCGCCGATCCGGGAGCGGAACAGCAGGTCGTTCAGGCAGTGGCCGAACTTGGACACCATCAGGACGATCCGCATGCGGTCCTCCGCCCCGTGGATCTGCCAGTCCATGTGGAAGGAGTCCCCGACGGCGGCGAAGCTCGCGCGCAGCTTGTCCAGGGTCACCGGCGGCTCCGCGGAGAAGTGGACGCGCATGAAGAACAGGCCGGTGTCGTGGTCGCCGAACTGCTGGCTGTCCTCGATGTTGCAGCCGGTCATGAAGAGATAGCTCGACACGGCGTGCACGATGCCCTGTTTGTCCGGGCAGGAGAGGGTCAGGACGTACTGTTCGGCGGGGGCGGGGGCGGCGGACTGCTCGTTCATGCGGCCAAGGTTCCCATAGCGGGCACGGCCGGCGGCAATCGTCCCGCAGCGCGGACCCCCGGCCCCACCACACGGACAGGCCCCGGCTCCACCACACGGACGGACGGAACTCCAGCTCCACCACACAGGCTGACCCGGCCCCACCACACAAACAGACCCCGGCCCCGCCGCGCGGGCGTCAGCCGGAGCGCGTCAGTATCCGCAGCACCTCAAGCGACTTCGGCGGCACGTCCGGGTCCTCCCCGTCGCCCGCCGCCAGGCGCACGTGCGCGTCCCGCGCCGCCCGCACCGCCTCCGGCCACCCCGGGTGGGCCAGGTACGCGGACACGGCGGCGTCCGGCCCGACCTCGTGCATGATGCGCAGGACCCGGAGCACGGCCGCGTCGACCAGGGCCGCCTCCTGCGGGTCGCGGAAGATCGTCCCGACGTACTTCTCCGCGGACCAGTTGTCCAGCCACGTGTCCTCGACAAGGCGGTACACGGCGTCCGTCACGTCCCCGTACTCCTCGCGCCCGGCGAGCCAGCACTCCCGCTGGAACTCCGGGTCCGAGAGCATGTGCAGCGCCGAGCGCACGTTGCTGCGCCAGCGCCACCACGGCATGTCGTTCGTTGGCATGGCGCCTATGGTCCTTGACCGACGGCCGCGACGGGAAGAGTTCTCCGAACCTTGCACGGTCATCGATCGTACGTTCCCACATCCTCCCCTCTTCCTGGGCCCTGCCCGTTCACGCGTTCGTCACCATCCGTTGAGAGAGCGTCACTCCACGGTTGGTCCCCTACCGCAATCGTGCGTGTTCATGCCCGCCTTGCGACGCGTCTTCCTCCCCCGCCCCGCCGAGACCGCGACCCGAGCGCGCAGAGCGGCGTGCGCCGCGGCGGCGGTGGCGGCGGCCGCGGCGCTGACGGCCGGCTGCGGGGTCGTCCCCGGTACCACGGGGGGTTCCGAGCACGACCCCGTCACCGTCATGACATGGGCGCCCGACGGCACCCGGGCCACCAACAAGCCCGGCATGCCCGCGATGGCCCAGGCCTTCGCCCGCTGGGTCAACGCCAACGGCGGCCTCGACGGGCACGAGCTGCGGGTCATCACCTGCAACGTCCGCAACGACCCGGTGGAGGCGGCCGGCTGCGCCCGCGAGGCCGTCGAGCGGAAGGTGGCCGCCGTCGTCGGCTCGTACAGCCAGCACGGCCGGGCCTTCATGTCGCCGCTCGAGGTCGCGGGCATCCCGTACATCGGCGGCTACGGCCTCACCGACGAGGAGTTCGCCAGCCCGCTGTCCTACCCGGTCAACGGCGGCCAGCCGGCGCTGATCGCGGGCAACGGGCGGCAGCTCGCCGGGGTCTGCGACCGGGTCTCGCTGGTCCGGCCCGACACCGTCACCGGCGACGACCTCTCCAAGCTCCTGGACTCCGGCCTCGCCCAGGGCCACCGCAGGGCGTCCGCCGACATCCGGGCGCCCGAGGACGCCTCGGACTACACGGCGGAGGCCGACCAGGCGCTCGACCGCGCGGCGGGCGGCGGCCGCAAGGGCTGCGTGGCGGCGGCGCTCGGCGAGCGCACCGGCACGTTCTTCGACTCCTTCCGGCGCACCGGGGACGCGCACCCGGCCGTGCGCACCGCCTCCGTGCTCGGCAGCGTCGACCAGTCGCTGATCAACCGCTCGGGCGGCGCCGAGGGGCCGTACGAGGGCGCGTACGTCACCGGCTGGTACCCGGCGGCGAGCGACCGGCGGTGGGGGCCGATGCGGGACGTCATCCGGAAGCACGCCTTCGGCGACAACCGCGTGGACCCCGCCGACGCGGGCGTGCAGACCACGTGGATCGCGTACACCGTCCTGCGGCAGGCCGTGGAGTCGCTCGACGGCGGCGAGGTGACCCCCCGCGCCCTGCGCAAGGCCCTCAACCAGGGGCTCCGCGTGGACACCGGCGGGCTCACGCCGACGCTGAGCTGGCGCTTCGAGGACATGCTCGCGGCGGGCGAGTACCCGCGCCTGGTGAACGCGGCCGTCACCTTCCAGGTGGTGCGCGACGGCCGCCTCGTCATGGCCCGCGAGTCGTTCGTGGACGTGAAGAAGACCTTGGAGTCCGCCCGCTGAGACACCCGGCAGACCTCGGCGACCGCCCGCCCGAGGTGCCCGGCAGCAGACTTTGGCGACCGCCCGCCGAGGTGCCCGACGCGGCCGTGCGCGCCCTAGAGCTGCGTCGGCGCCCGCTTGGTCAGGCCGTGCTTGTCCGCGATCGCGTTCCACAGCTCCGCCGCCTGCTGCTTGGCGCGGGTCGCCTCGCCGCTCGCCCGGTTGCCCGCCGCCTGCTGCGGCGTGGGGCGGGCGTGGCCCTTGCGGCAGCCCTTCTTGCCCGCGACCTGCCCGGCCCACGCGGCGTAGTGGTTGTCGGCCGACGCGGACGCCCGCCAGGCGCGGTTCAGGGCGGTGGTCAGCCGGCCGTGCGCGGGCAGCTCGCCGACCTCCAGCTCGGCGAGCCGGCCGACGAGGCCGTTGCGCTGCCGGGCGGCGGCCCGCAGGTCGCTCGCGGCCTGCCGGAGGTTCTGGCACCTGCCCACGTCGCGGACGGCGTCGATCACCGACTGGCGGCTGTCGTTGCTGTCCGCGAGGAGCTTGTCGAGGGCGACCGCCTGCTTCTTCGCCGGGTCGGCGGACGGCGAGGGCTTCGCCTTGCCGCCGTCGTCGTCCTTGCCGTCCTCGTCCTGCGAGGAACTCACGGCCGTCGGCTCCTTGTCCTCCGCCTTCGCGTCCCCGCCGCCCGAGGCGAGCATCGCGCCCGCGCCGACGCCGATCACGGCGATGGCGACCCCGACGGCGACGATCAGCGGCGTCTTGGAGCGCGTACGGCCCCGGCGGCGCGGCTGGGGCTCCGGCGCGGGCTCGGGCGGCAGCGCCTCGACCCGGGGCATCTGCTGGGTGGAGGAGGCGCCCTCCGGCTCCCGCCGGAAGAGGCTGTCGAACTCGGCGGGCGGCTGCCGCTCGCCGTGGCCCGCGGCGGGCGCGGGGGGCGGGCCGGTGTCGGTGACGGGGGCGATGTACTGGGTGGGCGCGTTGTCCCCGGGGTAGGCGCCCTCCTCCGGTACGACGTCCGCGGCGCGGCCCAGGAACTGCGTGGCGTCCGCCCGTCCCAGGAACTGCGTGGCGTCCCCCGCGGGCATCTCGGGCGGCAGCGCCCCCGGCCCGACCGGCGGTATGTACTGGGTGGCCTGCGCGTCGGGGCCGTCCTGGGGACCCGGGTGTCCACCCGGCCCCGCTTGGCTCGCGGAGGCCGCGTGACTGCCGGGACCCGCGTGACTGGCGGGGGCCGCGTGACTGCCGGGGCTTCCATGACTGCCGGGGCCGCCGTGACTCCCGGAGCCGCTGTGGCTCCCGGGGTCCGCATGGCGCGCGGGGCCCGCGTGGCGCCCGTGGCGCCCGTGGCGTCCATGGCCGCCCTGCCCCGGCTGCCCCGGCTGCCCCGATGGCCCTGAGTACCCCTGCTGACCCTGCTGCCCCGCGTCCACCGGCCGCAGCACCTGGGTGTGCTCGGCGGCCGACCCCGGCGGCACGGGGCCCGCGCCCGGCTGCGGCTGCTGCGGCTGCCCGGGACCGGCGGCGGGCGGCCCGTACTCGCCGTACCCCCCGGCGGCGCCCAGCGCGCCCTGGCCCGTCGGCGGCAGCGGCTGCCCCTGGCCGGGCATCGGATACGCCCCGCCGTACTCCGCGGACGGCAACGGCTGCGCCTGGCCGTGCGCCTGGCCCTGGCCCTGGCCCTGCATCGGATAGCCGTACCCGCCCCCGCCCGTCGGCGGCGTACTCGGCGGCGTACCCGGCGGCGCACTCGGCGGCAGCGGAGCCCCCTCGGGCGGCAGCGGCATGCGCGGCGCGGTGGAGTCCTGCTGCGGCGCGGCCGACCAGCCCGCGCCGGTGCCCTGCCCCGGGTGCTGCGCGCCGCCCCAGCTCTCGCCCGGGTCCTGGGACTGCGGGGCCGCCGGGCCCCACGGCTCGCCCCAGGGGCTGCCGACGGGCGGGGCCGCCTGGTGGCCGCCGGGCATCAGGGGCTCGCCGCCGTCCGCGGGCAGCACGATGCCCTCGTGGGCGTGCCGCTCCGCGGGCTGCCGCGGGTCGGAGGACGCGGCGCCCTGACCGCTCTGCTGCGTCACCGGGACTCCTACTAATGGGGGAACCTTCGGAACGTCGGGTCACGCTACCGGGTCCCCGCGGCCGTCGGCCACGCAGCTCAGAGCCCACACGTGACGCCCACGTCACAGACGCCACAGGAGCAACGGAAGTTGTGCGGGAGACGCTGTTACAGGGGTCCCCTAGGGGGCACCGGACGCGTGCGTCTCCCGCTCCCCTCAGGCGGCCTGCAGTTCGACGCGCGCGCCGAACTCCCGCACCACCGGCTCCTCCCGGAACGGCTCCAGGCGCTGCTGGAAGTCGTCCAGGTACTCCGCGCCGCGGTTGGACCGCAGCGTGCCGAGCAGTTCCACGGCCTTCAGCCCGGTGTGGCAGGCCTGCTCCACCTCGCGCCGCTGCACCTGCGCCGTGGCGAGCAGCACCAGGCCGATCGCGCGCCGCCGCGCCCGGGTCTCCGGGTGCCCGGCCAGGGCCTCCTCCGCGCGCCGTGCCGCCGCGTCGGCCTGTCCCAGGTCGCGGTGGCAGTGGGCCAGTTCGTCGGCGAGGTAGGCCTGGTCGAAGTGGCGGATCCAGGCCGGGTCGTCGCCCGACCGCTCCTCGCCGACGGCCCGCTCCATCGCCTCGACCGCGCGGCCCGTCACGGCCTGCGTGGACCGGGCGTCGCCGAGCAGCGCGTGCCCGCGCGCCTCGGCGGCGTAGAACATGGACTCCACGCGCGGGGTGACCCGCCCGCGCGCCCCCTCCTGCGCCGCCCGCGCGAGCTGCGCGATCTCGCGGGGGTTGCCGAGCTGGGCGGCGAGGTGGCTCATGGACGCCGCGAGGACGTAACCGCCGTAGCCGCGGTCGCCCGCCGCCTGTGCCAGCCGCAGCGCCTGGATGTAGTACCGCTGGGCGAGGCCGGGCTGGCCGGTGTCCACCGCCATGTACCCGGCCAGCTCCGTCAACCGCGAGACGGCCGCGAACAGTTCGCGCCCCACGGCCTCCCGGTACGAGCCCGCGAGCAGGCCGGAGACCACGGAGTTCAGGTAGTGCACGACGACCGGTCGCACGTGTCCGCTGCCGTACTGGTGGTCCAGTTGCGTCAGCGCCTCCGTCATCGCCTTGACCGCCGCCACGTCCGACAGGCCGACGCGCGGCCCGGCCGTCCGGCCGACCTGCGGGTCCGGCGAGGAGATCAGCCAGTCGCGGCTCGGCTCGACGAGCGCGGAGGCCGCGACGGACGAGCCGGACAGGAAGTCCCTGCGGCCCACGTCGCTGCGCCACAGCTCGCAGACCTGCTCGATCGCGCCGAGAACGGTGGGGGAGAACTGAAGGCCCACGCCGGAGGCGAGGTTCTTGCCGTTCGCCATGCCGATCTCGTCGATCGTGACCGTGCGCCCCAGCTTGCGGCCGAGCGCCTCGGCGATGATGCCGGGGGCGCGGCCGCGCGGCTGCTGGCCGCGCAGCCAGCGAGCCACCGACGTCTTGTCGTATCGGAGATCGAGACCGTGCTCCGCCCCGCACATGTTGACGCGGCGGGCCAGACCGGCGTTCGAGCAGCCGGCTTCCTGAATGAGTGCTTGCAGCCGTTCGTTGGGCTGCCGCGCGACGAGTGGCCTTGCGGCCATGGCGTACCCCCTGTGTGCACCGTGGACCATCTGGTACTTCGGGTCGGATTTCGAGTCAGGCGACGAACGAGGAACGGTCCGGTCTTGTTCGCCGGTGCCGCCCAGATGATCAATGCCCGGGAAACAACCGGAAGATGCACCACAAACACCCACAAACACACCAGACATTGCCACAACGCATCGCAGCACATCGCAACGCATCACAACGCATCACAACATGGCACAGCGCGCACATGTCAGCGAGCCGGGTGAACTGGGATGAACTCCGACTGCCCCTGACGTGGTTACCCGCGCCGGGACCCCTTTGCCCGTGCGCGCCCCCGGTCGTGCTCCCATGCGCCCCGTGGCGGGAACGATGCTCCTCCCCCGCGCACATGACGGGCCGTAACCGGACCTGGCGGGCGGAGTTGTGCCCTGCGTGGAAGAGACCATCGGAGTCACGTCAGCCGCGCAGATCCCGAAGCAGCGCGGAGAGGCCCTGCAGGATTCGGCCGTACGGTACGCGGAGGAACGGCACTGGGACGTCTTCCCCGGCGCCTGGCTGGAGTCCGTCGACGGCACCTGGCGCTGCTCGTGCCAGGACGCCGCGTGCCCCGCGCCCGGCGCGCACCCGGTGCGCGACGACTGGCCCACGCAGGCCACCGGCAGCGCGACCGTCGCCCGGCGGCTGTGGGCGAAGCAGCCGAACGCCTCCATCCTGCTGCCGACGGGCCGTACGTTCGACGCGATCGACGTCCCCGAGACCGCCGGTTTCCTCGCCCTCGCCCGCATGGAGCGGATGGAGCTGACGCTCGGCCCGGTCACGTGCACGCCCGACCGGCGCATGCAGTTCTTCGTCCTGCCCGGCGCCGCGGCTAAGGTCCCCGACCTCGTCCGCAAGCTCGGCTGGCCGCCCGCGACCCTCGACCTCGTCACCCTCGGTGAGGGGGCGTACGTGGCCGCGCCGCCCACGCGTTTCGGCGCCTCCGGGGCCGTCCAGTGGGCCTGCCGCCCCACGGCCGCCAACCGCTGGCTCCCCGACGCGGAGGAGATCATCTCCCCGCTGGCGTACGCCTGCGGCCGGGAGGCCCGCCGCCGCTAGCCGCACAGGCACGGTCAGTTGGCCCGCCCCGCCGTACGCGCCGAGGCCTCCGGCTCTTCGAGCGGCTGTCCGGGAGCGACCTCCGCACCACACCGGCGGGCACGCGCACGTCCCGGACAACGCAGCAACCCGCGAGCCTGGTCCCCCGGCCTGGGGCCGGGGGAGCCGGCCGGACGTACCGGCGGCTCGCGGGTCGGGTGACTGCTGTGAATTTCGGCCGGCTGCGCGCCTGTCTCACGCGCTGGTCCGGCACCGCACTGAATGTGGTGGCGGGCCGCTAGCCCGCAGCCACCTCTTCCGTCCGGTTTCCATACATCTGCCGAACCACCTCCTCTCCGAAGTGACACCCACCCTAGGAAGCCCGCCCGGGGCGTTCAACTGTTTTTCCGTGAGCCGGGGCGCGCAACGATTTGCCGCGACTTCCGGGAACTCGCTGTGGCGCGCGTCACGTTCGAGTTGAATGATCTGAGGTGCGGTACGCGCAGCTCATGCAGTACAAGCAGCTCATGAGGAAGAGGACACGGCCTGCAGGGGGTTCCGGGTGAGTGCTTCCCGACAGAGCGGTACGACCGGTGAACTGGGTCCCGAAGAGCCCGGGCCCGGCGGCGCCGAACTGCTGGCGGCGCTCCTGGACGGGATGGACGCCGCGCTGTGCGCCTTCGACGCCGACGGGGTCGTGACGCACTGGAACCGCGAGGCCGAGCGGATCCTCGGCTGGTCGGCCGCGGAGGCCGTGGGGCGGCGCGGCTTCGCCGGGTGGGCCGTACGGCCCGCCGACGCGGAGGAGGTCGAGGAGCGCCTGCTGGCCGCCATGCACGCCCCCGGACGGCAGGTGCACGAGTTCGCGCTCGTCACCAAGGACGGCGGCCGCGTCCTCGTCCGTACGCAGTCCGCGGCCGTGCGCGGCGGCGACGGCAAGCCCTCCGGGGTGTACTGCGCCTTCTCCGAGGTGCACACCCAGATCGACCTGGAGCGGTCCATCGCGCTGAGCGAGGCGCTGTTCGAGGACGCCTCCTGGGGCGTGGTGCTCGTGGACGCCGACCTCAGGCCCGCCGTGGTGAACGAACACGCCGCGCGGCTGCTCGGGGCCGGCCGCGCGGCCCTGCTCGGGCGGCCGCTCGGGGAGGTGCTGCTCCAGGGCGTGGAGGAGCTGGAGAGCGCCCTCACGCACGTGCTCGCCGAGGGGGCGCCGCCCGCGCCCGCCGAGATGTGGGTGTCGGTACGGGGCGAGGACGGGCAGGCGGAGCGGCGGTGCTGGCGCAGCGGCTTCCTGCGGCTGGGTTCGCCGCTGGCGGAGGAGCCGGTGCCGCTCGGCGTCGGCTGGCTGTTCCGGGACGTCACGGAGGCCAAGCAGAGCGAGCAGGAGGCGGCGCAGCTGCGGTTCCGCTCGCAGCAGCTGCACCGGTCGGCGCGGGCCGCCGCCGAGTGCGAGGACCCGATGGAGGCCGTCACCGTCCAGCTCGACTTCGCCCTGGCCGGGTTCGCCGACCATGCCCTGGTCGACCTGCTGGCCGCCGACGAGCCGGCGGTACGGCTGGTGCGGGTGGCGGCGTCGCCCGCGGGGGCGCCGGGGCCGTGCCTGTCCGGGGACAAGGCGGGGCTGCCGGTGCGCTATCCGGAGGGGCATCCGGCACCGCAGTGCGTGGAGCGCGCCGGGTCCGTCCGCGCCAGCGCGGGCCTCGCGTCCCCCGAGCGGGCCAGGGACTGGGCGGCGGCGCGCCAGTGGCCGGAGTCCTCCGTGCACGCGCTGTGCGCGGTGCTGCGCAGCAGGGGGCGGACGCTGGGCGTGGTGACGTTCCTGCGGGGGGCGGCGCGCTCGCCGTTCGACCGGGCGGACGCGGTGTACGCGGAGAGCGTGGCCGCGCGGATCGCAGCCTCCCTGGACCTGACGACCCCACCCTCCCGCCCCTGACCCACCCGAAGCCTTCGTCCCACCCACCCGCCCTCCCCTTGCCGGGCTGAGGGCTGCCCCGGCGGCCCGGCCGGGGTGGGCCTGTAGGCCTGGGGGCGGGGTTGTGGGCCTGGGGGCAGGGCTGCGGGCCTGGGGGCAGGGCTGTGAACCCTGGCCAGGGCTGCCGGTTCGGGGGCAGGGCTGCCGGTCCGGGTGGTGCCGCCCGGCCCGAGGGGATGCCTGCCCGTAGGCCACGCCCGGGGGACGCCTGCCTACTGGCCACGCCCGGGGGCACACCCGGCGCCGCGCCCGCCCGCCGCCCAGCCTGAGGCGCACCCCTCCCACGGCCCGACCCAGGGCGCCCCCGCCCGCCCCCCGACCCAGGACACGCCCCGGGCCAGCTCCTTCGCAGCCCGGCCGATGGGGCCCTGCCCGACTGCCCGGTTGGAAGGCAGAACCCACCCGGCACCGCCCCCACCAAGCCCCACACCCCACCCCTGCCACACTCCCACCCACGCGGGGCGTGAAGACGAGCGCAAGCCCGCATCGAGGCTGAGCCGCCAAGCCAGGAGTACCGCCACTTGCATCGGCACTGCACACCGCACACGCCGACGGCACCCGCACCTGAGCCTGACCAGGCGCAGCACGAAGCACTCAACAACGCGGCGCTCCAGGAACCTGCCTGGCCGGGACAGAAGATCGACTGCACCAGCGATGCGCAGCTCGAGACCGTACCCGCCGCGCTGCGCACCAGGCAGACAGAAATATTGGTGCTCGGGCAGGAGAAGAACCACCGCGCCAATGACAGAAAACCGCCCACCCAGACGCGGTGCTCCGCTTTGGACCGGCTCTGCGAAGCCGGAGGCGACTGCTCCACGCCGGAGCCGAACGCACAAAGCCCAGGGCAACGGACGGACACGCGGAGAACACCACCACGGAAGTCGCCGGACACAAGTGCGCGCCCCCGAAGTCGAGGAGCAACGGGTGTTGGGTAGCCGGAGAGCCGACGGATTGGCCACAGCGCCCCGTATCAGGGTCGGTCGGTCGAAAGAACCAGGAACCCTGGTCTGCCAGGACACACCGTCGCGACAGCGGCCGGAAGATGACGCGGCAGCAGCACCCCGCGCGGAACTGGACCTGCGAAGCCGTGCAGCAACAGGTGGTGAGCAGCCTGGAGGCGCCGAAGCAGCCGCAGGGGTACGCCTCAGGACGAAACAGGGGGACACCGCTGCAGCAGCGGCAAGGGGACGAAGGCGCGACCACAGCGTCCCACCCCAGAGCCGGACATCCAGACGCAAGGCGCCGGAACCCGTCGAAGTTGAGAAGCAACAGGCGGCCGGAGAGAGCCGACAGTCCAGCCGGGGACAGCACCACCGTGGCCCGCGCAGCCGCCCCAGTACAGGCACTTACCGACGACCGGCATGTCGAAGCCTGTGGCCGCTGTGAGCGCCTTGGCCCACTCCAGTCGCTCTTCCGCTCAGGCGCAGCACCTACGCCGACGCCTGGTCCCCGAAGCCGAGGAGCAACGGGGATGGTGGGCGGGTGGAGGGCCAACGCTCCAGCCACAACGCCGCGCGTCAGGGCCGGGCTGGCGAAGCCGAGGTGGCACGGGTGGGCGGGTGGGAGGCATCGCCGCGACAGCGGCGGAAAGACGGCAAACCAGCCGCAGCGCCCCGCGCCAGGGCCAGGCCAGCGAAGCCGAGGTGGCACGGGTGGGCGGGTGGGAGGCATCGCCGCGGCAGCGGCGGAAAGGTGGCAGACCAGCCGCAGCGCCCCGCGCCGGGGCCGGACCGGCGAAGCCGAGGCCGCACGGGTGGGCGGGTGGGAGACAACCGCCGCGGCAGCGGCGGGGCGGGCGTGGGGCCGGGCCGTGGGGCCAGGGTGGGGCGGGGGACGGCAGCGGCGCCCCGAGCCTAGGGCTGGTGGCGGTAGAAGATCCGCCCCCCGTACTCCCGGAACACCCGCCCGTTCCAGTCGTGCCCCCCGTCCACGTTCCCGGACCGCAGCAGCGGCGGCTGGATCCCCCGCGCGGCGAGCCCGGCCGCCGCCGCGGCCATCGTGGCCTGCATCAGCGCGCTGACGACGACCGTGGAGGCGGGCCCGAAGGGCGCCTCGACGGAGTCGAGGGTGAGCTCCGCGTCGCCGACGGCGATCTTCGAGTCGAGCACGACGTCGCAGTGGTCCTTCAGGAAGGTGCCGGACACGTGCCGCGACTTCGTCTCCTCCGCGTACGCCACGGAGGTCACGCCGATGACCCGCAGGCCGAGCGCGCGGGCGTTCAGGGCCATCTCCACGGGCAGCGCGTTCCGACCGGAGAGGGAGACGACCACGAGGACGTCGCCGCGCCGGACCGGGCTGGAGTCCAGGACGGCCGCCGCGAGGCCGTCGACCCGCTCCAGGGCGGAGCCGAGGGTCGCGGGCATGACGTCCACGCCGATGACGCCGGGTACGGAGAGCAGGTTCATCAGGGCGAGCCCGCCCGCGCGGTAGACGACGTCCTGCGCGGCGAGCGAGGAGTGCCCGGCGCCGAAGGCGAAGAGCCGCCCGTCGGCGGCGACGGTCTCGGCCATCAGCTCCCCGGCGGCGGCGATCGCCCCGGCCTCCTCGTCGCGTACCCGCGTCAGGAGACCGATCGCGGCGTCCAGGTACCGCCCGGCGATGCCGGTGTCCCCGGCCTTTCCGGCCCCTCCGGCCCGTCCGGTCCCGGCCGCGCCCCCGCCGTCCAAGCCGTTGGTCATCCGCGAAGCACCCCTTTGTCCGGCCCAGGTCCCGCCCCGGTCCCGCCGTGGTCCCGCCGCGGTCCCGTCGTGTCGCGGATCACCGTGCGGTCTGAACCAGCACCCTGTCAATACGGCCCACAGGGGCGGCCCGCGGGGGCCGCTTCCGGCGGCGCGACCCGGTTGTCAGTGGTATGCGTCAGAATTGGGAGCAGGGCCAGCGCACGAGCGAATTCTGAGGGGCACCCATGTCGGGGCTGATTGACACCACTGAGATGTATTTGCGCACCATCCTCGAGCTGGAGGAGGAGGGTGTCGTCCCCATGCGCGCCAGGATCGCCGAGCGGCTCGACCAGAGCGGCCCGACGGTGAGCCAGACGGTGGCGCGGATGGAGCGCGACGGCCTGGTGGCCGTCGCCAGCGACCGGCACCTGGAGCTGACCGAGGAGGGCCGCCGCCTGGCCACGCGCGTGATGCGCAAGCACCGTCTCGCCGAGTGCCTGCTGGTCGACGTGATCGGCCTGGAGTGGGAGCAGGTGCACGCGGAGGCCTGCCGCTGGGAGCACGTGATGAGCGAGGCCGTGGAGCGCCGCGTCCTGGAGCTCCTGCGCCACCCCACCGAGTCCCCGTACGGCAACCCGATCCCGGGCCTCGAGGAGCTCGGCGAGACGGACGGCTCCCACCCGTTCCTGGACGAGGGCATGGTCTCCCTCATCGACCTGGACCCGGGCACGGACGGCAAGACGGTGGTGGTGCGCCGCATCGGCGAGCCCATCCAGACGGACGCGCAGCTCATGTACACGCTGCGGCGCGCCGGCGTGCAGCCCGGTTCCGTGGTGAGCGTGACGGAGTCGGCGGGCGGCGTGCTCGTCGGCAGCAGCGGCGAGGCCGCCGAGCTCGGGGCGGACGTCGCCTCGCACGTGTTCGTCGCCAAGCGCTGAGTTCCTCCCGTACGGCGCCGCGGCCCACCTGAGCACGGGCCCGGCGCCCACCACGGCACGGGCCTGACCCCCGCCGTGGCACGGGCTCACCTCAGCCGGGGCACGGGTCCGCCCCTGCCGCGGCGCGGTCCTGCCCAGGCACCGGCACAGCACACCCCGGCCACCACCGCGGCAGCCCGGCCACCCGCACAGCACACCCCGGCGGCCAACGCGGCGCAGTCCAGCCCACCCCGGCCACCGGCACAGCCATCCCGGCCACCCGCCTCCGCCCAGGAACCGGCCGCCCCCTCAAGCCCCCTCGCCCCGCAAGTCCCGTCCCTCCCCACGGGGAACCCGTAAGGGACGGCCGGCAGGCGCCCAGGACACGGCTCCGGGGCCGTGTCCGAGATCCGCCGGGGGCCAAGATTCAGTGTGCGGAATCGCAGCGCCGCGACGATTTGCGTGCGACGCTGTCGCGAGAGGCATATGACCTGACGGCTCTTGACCGTGTCCGCACCCGGACGTGGCCGGGTCGCCACCGGGTCTGGCCGCGCGGCCGGAGGGCCCGGCCGGAGAGAGGACGGAACGATGTGCCCGGGCGGTGAGCAGGGATACGCGGGGCGCGGCACCGGGCGCTCCCGGCGCGTACGTCGCCCCGCCGGTGCGGGGCCCTGGAGCAGAGGGCCCCGGCGCCGTGCGGCGCCGGGGCCTGTCCTCCCCTGTACCGACCCGGAGCCCCGAGCTCTCAGGGTCGTCCCCCTCGGACCGGTCTCCCCGAGCGGCCCGCCTCCCGAGGAAGATCTCCCCTTGGCGACGGCGGTCAATCCTTGAGGATGGTCACCCGAACGAGGGGTGTTGGCGGCAAGACGGCCGCTTTCGAATGGAGGTTCGATAGCGTGCCGGGTGTGAGCTGAGTACCCGAGCGGATCTAGGGGGGTGCCTGGGACCATGGTGCGGCGCATCGACGTGACCGGCGCGGGTGGCGTGAGTCTCGCGGCGTGGGAGTACGCCGACCCTCCCAAGTCCAGAGAGGCCGAGTCGCCGTCGGGCGGCGTGCTGTTGCTGCACGGGCTGATGGGCCGCGCCTCGCACTGGGCGCCGGCCGCCCGCTGGCTCGCCGAGCGGCACCGCGCGGTCGCCCTCGACCAGCGCGGCCACGGCCAGAGCGACAAGCCGCCCGAGGGTCCCTACACCCGCGAGGCGTACGTCGAGGACGCCGAGGCCGCCCTGGAGCAGCTCGGTCTCGCCCCCGCCGTCCTCATCGGCCACTCCATGGGCGCCCTGACCGCCTGGCAGCTCGCCGCGCGCCGCCCCGACCTCGTCCGCGGCGTGGTCATCTGCGACATGCGGGCCTCCGCGCTGGGCGCGGCCTCGCAGCGGGACTGGGAGGCCTGGTTCAAGTCCTGGCCGGTGCCCTTCGCGACGCTGGCGGACGTCCGCAAGTGGTTCGGCGAGGACGACCCCTGGGTGGAGCGGCCCAACCCCTCCCGGGGGGCGTACTTCGCCGAGGTCATGACCGAGGGCCCCGACGGGTGGCGGCCCGTCTTCGACCCCGCGCAGATGCTGAAGTCCCGCGAGACGTGGGTGTACGACGCGCACTGGGAGGAGCTGGTCCAGGTCCGGTGCCCCGCGCTCGTGGTCCGGGGGATCGACGGGGAGCTGGGGCGGGCCGAGGCCCAGGAGATGGTGCGCGTGCTGCCCCGCGGCGCGTACGCGGAGGTGCCCGACGCGGGCCACCTCGTGCACTACGACCAGCCGGAGGGCTGGCGCGAGGCCATCGAGCCCTTCCTCGACGCGGTCCTCACCAATCCCTAGCCGCCCCGCCCGGCACCGCTCCGGGACTCCGGGGCTCCGGCGCTCCGCGGCCGGCCGGTCAGGGGCTCAGGCGGTGCAGGGCCCAGGTGGCGCCCTCGCGGGTGTAGCGGAGGCGGTCGTGCAGGCGGTTGGACCGGCCCTGCCAGAACTCCACCGTCTCGGGCACCACCCGGAAGCCGCCCCAGTGCGGCGGCGCGGGCACCTGCTCCCCCTCCGGGTAGCGCGCGGCCAACTCCGCGTACGCCCCGTCCAGTTCGTCCCGCGAGGCGATCACCGAGGACTGCGCGCTGGCCCACGCCCCGAGCTGCGAGCCGTGCGGGCGGCTGCGGAAGTAGCGGACGGTCTCCTCGCGGCCGGTCCGCTCCGCCGTGCCGGTCACGATCACCTGCCGCGCCATCGGATGCCAGGGGAACAGCAGCGACACGTGCGGGTTGGCGGCGATGTCCCGCGCCTTGCGGGACTCGTAGTTGGTGAAGAACACGAAGCCGTGCCGGTCGAAGCCCTTCAGGAGCACCGTGCGCGAGCTGGGCCGCCCCTGTCCGTCCGCCGTGGACAAGACCATCGCGTTCGGCTCGGCCAGCACCCCGGCCGGCTCCGCCGCCTGCGCCGCCGCCTGCTGGAACCAGCGTCCGAACTGCTCGAACGGGTCGGCGGCGACATCGGTCTCGGCGATCCCGTCGACGAGGTACTGCGCGCGCATGGCGGCCAGGTCAACGGCTGTGGCGGACTCGGATGCGGTGGCGCGGGACTCGGTCACGCGGTCATCTTGCCGTATACGAATGCCGGGGCACGACAGTCGGTTGCCGACGGGGAACGCCTCCCCCGCGCCGGGGCGGCCACGGGCGCACGACGGGCTGAGGACGGGGCGAACGAGCGGCCGACGCCGGGCGTACGACGGGCGCACGGCGGGCGAATACCGGGGCGCGGAGCGGCAGTCGGCGGGCGCGCGGCCCCACCAAGAGGTGATGTGTGGCACTGAGTGCCGCAGTCCATCGCCTCGACTGGCACCAAGGGTTATCGTGCCGAAACCGTATCGGTTGGGTGACATCCGACCGCGCGGGGCATCACCGGGTTACCCCGGAGCGGCGCCGGACCACCGGTCGCACGCATCCGCCGCACAGAGCCGTCGTACAGAGCCGTCGTACAAATCTCGTACACATCATCCCGTACATATCATCTCGTACACATCATGAGGAGCCGCCTGATGTCCGACTTCGTACCCGGACTTGAAGGAGTCGTCGCGTTCGAGACGGAGATCGCCGAACCGGACAAGGAGGGCGGTGCCCTGCGCTACCGGGGCGTCGACATCGAGGACCTGGTCGGCAGCGTCTCCTTCGGCAACGTGTGGGGGCTGCTCGTCGACGGCGCCTTCGACCCGGGCCTGCCGCCCGCCGAGCCCTTCCCCATCCCCGTGCACTCCGGTGACATCCGCGTCGACGTGCAGTCCGCGCTCGCCATGCTCGCCCCCGTGTGGGGCCTGCGCCCGCTGCTCGACATCGACGAGGCCCAGGCCCGCGACGACCTCGCGCGGGCGGCCGTGATGGCCCTGTCGTACGTCGCCCAGTCCGCGCGGGGGCAGGGCCTGCCGATGGTGCCGCAGCGGGAGATCGACAAGGCCGAGACGGTCGTGGAGCGGTTCATGCGCCGCTGGCGCGGCGAGCCCGACCCGCGCCATGTGCAGGCCGTCGACGCGTACTGGACGTCCGCCGCGGAGCACGGCATGAACGCGTCCACGTTCACCGCCCGGGTCATCGCCTCCACCGGGGCGGACGTCGCGGCGGCGCTGTCCGGGGCGGTCGGGGCCATGTCCGGGCCGCTGCACGGGGGCGCCCCGTCCCGGGTGCTCGGCATGATCGAGGAGATCGAGCGGACCGGGGACGCCGTCGCGTACGTGAAGCAGGCGCTGGACCGGGGTGAGCGGCTCATGGGCTTCGGGCACCGGGTGTACCGGGCGGAGGACCCGCGCGCCCGCGTGCTGCGGCGGACCGCGCGGGAGCTGGGCGCTCCTCGCTTCGAGGTGGCGGAGGCGCTGGAGAAGGCGGCGCTGGACGAGTTGCACGCGCGGCGGCCGGATCGGGTGCTGGCCACGAACGTGGAGTTCTGGGCGGCGATCGTCCTCGACTTCGCCGAGGTGCCGGCGCACATGTTCACGTCGATGTTCACGTGTGCGCGGACTGCGGGGTGGTCGGCGCACATTCTTGAGCAGAAGCGGACGGGGCGGTTGGTGCGGCCTTCGGCGCGGTATGTCGGGCCTGCGGCCCGGGGGCCGCGGGAGATCTCCGGGTACGAGGACATCTCGGGCTGAGCCCGCGCGGGGCGCCCCAGACCCACCCCTCCCCGAACCGGGGGGCTGCCGCCCCCGGGCCCCCGCCACTCGTCTGGGGCTCCGCCCCTCTCCCCCTTCTTCGGCGCTCCGCGCCTCGTCCTCAAACGCCGGACGGGCTGGTACTTCCCGCGACTCGCCGTCGTCGGCTGCCTGCTCGCCGACGACGGCGCCCAGCGGACGCTTCCCGGCCCGTCCGACGCTTGAGGACAAGGCCGAAGGCCGCATCCGCCGCGGAGCGATGAATCACCGTCAGCCGACAACGGCACGCACCGGACACTCCCAGCCCGTCCGGCGCTTGAGGACGAGGCCGCCAGGCCGATGGGAGGGCGGGTGGGTGGGGAGCGCTCCGGCAGGCGACGGCGGTGGGACGTGGGACGGTTTCAGCCCGTCCGGCGTTTGAGGACGAGGCCGCCAGGCCGATGGGAGGGCGGGTGGGTGGGGAGCGCTCCGGCAGGCGACGGCGGCGGGACGCGGGGCGGCTCCAGCCCGGCCGGCGGTTGAGGGCGGGGCGCTAGCGCAGGGCCTCGGTGAGGAGGAGGCCCCACTGGCGGACCACCCGGTCCCTGCGGGGCGCGTCGTCCGTGAGGAGGTTGGCCAGGCCCAGGCCGCGGGCCATGTCGAGGAGGCCCTGGACGGTCTCGCGTGCGCCGGGGCGGGACTCGTCGACGGCCAGGAGCTCCACCGCGATGCGGTGGGTCTCACGGCCCACGCGGGCCTCCAGCTCGGCGACGCGCGGCCCGAGCTGGGGCTCGTTGGACGCCGCCACCCACAGGTGCAGGGCCGCCCGGAACAGGGGGCCGGTGTAGAGGTCGACGAGGGCGGCGACGACCGCGCCGCGGTCGGCCGCCCGGGCGCCCTCGGGGAAGAGCCCCCGCAGCGCCTCCGAGCGCCGTTCGGCCACGTACTCCACGGCCGCCGTGAACAGGTCCTCGCGGGTCGGGAAGTGGTGCTGGGCCGCGCCCCGCGACACCCCGGCCCGCTCGGCGACGACGGTGACCGTCGAGCCGGTCCAGCCGTGCTCGGCCAGGCACGCCACCGCCGCCTCAAGCAGCCGCTGCCGCGTGGCCCGGCTGCGGTCCTGCTTGGGCGCGCGGTCGGCCTCGGTCACAGCACCCATGGGGGCTCCCGTCGTTCCAGGAACGCCGTCATGCCCTCGCGCGCCTCGGCCGAGCGGAAGCGGCGCGCGGACAGGGCGACGACGGCGTCCGTCTCCTCGTCGAATGCGGTGAGCACCTTAGCCGTGAGGAGCTTCTTCGTGTCCGCGAGCGCCGAGGGGGCGGCCTTGCGCAGGCCGTCGAGGACCGGCGCGAGGGCGGCGTCCACGTCGTCGTCGTACGCGGTGACGAGGCCGATGCGCGCCGCCTCCGCCGCGCCGAAGCGCTCCCCGGTGAGGTGGTAGCGGCTCGCCGCGCGGGCGTCGAGGCGGGCGAGGAGCGGCATGGAGATCACCGCGGGCACCACGCCGATGCGCACCTCGGTCAGGGCGAACGTCGCGTCCGGGCCGCCCGCGACCGCGATGTCGCAGGCGGCCAGGAGGCCGAGGCCGCCGGCCCGTACGTGGCCGCGCACCCGGGCCACGACCGGCTTCGGCACCTCCACGACCTGCCGGAGCAGCGCCACGAACGCCGCCGGGTCCGGTGGCTGCCGCAGGTCCGCGCCCGCGCAGAACGTCGACCCGGTGTGGGTCAGGACGACGGCCCGCACGCCGTCGTCCCGGCCCGCCCGGGCCAGCGCCGCGGCGAGCTCGCCCACCAGGGCGCCCGACAGGGCGTTGCGGTTCGCGGGCGAGTCGAGCGTCAGCGTCACCACGCCCCGCTCGGGTTCCGACGCGGTCACCACCGCCATCGCTCCACCTTTCCCCAGAGGATTCCGAGAGGATTCCGTACGGCCCGGAGGCGGTTCAGTACGACTTCGGCAGGCCCAGCGTCTGGTGCGAGACGTAGTTGAGGATCATCTCGCGGCTCACCGGGGCGATCCGGGCCACCCGGGAGGCCACGATCAGTGAGGCCAGGCCGTACTCCGCCGTCAGGCCGTTGCCGCCGAGGGTGTGCACCGCCTGGTCGACGGCCCGCACGCAGGCGTCGGCCGCGGCCAGCTTCGCCATGTTCGCGGCCTCGCCCGCCGCCACGTCGTCCCCGGCGTCGTACAGCCGGGCGGCCTTGCGGGTCATCAGGCTCGCGAGCTCCAGGTCGACGTGGCACTGGGCGAGGGGGTGCGCGATGGCCTGGTGCGCGCCGATGGGGGTCTTCCACACCGCGCGCTCCTTGGCGTACTCCACGGCCCGCGCGAGGGCGTACCGGCCCATGCCGAGGGAGAACGCGGCCGTCATGATCCGCTCCGGGTTCAGGCCCGCGAAGAGCTGGAGCAGGCCCGCGTCCTCGTCGCCGACGAGCGCGTCGGCGGGCAGCCGGACGTCGTCGAGGACCAGCTCGAACTGCTTCTCGGCCGCCTTGAGTTCCATCTCGATGGGGCGCCGGGTGAACCCGGGCGCGTCCCGGTCCACGATGAACAGGCACGGTTTCAGCCTGCCCGTGCGCGCGTCCTCCGTACGGCCGACGACGAGGGTGGCGTCGGCGATGTCGACGCCGGAGATGAACACCTTGCGGCCGGTCAGGAGCCAGTCGCCGGTGGCCAGGTCACGGCGGGCCGTGGTGGTGATGCGGTGGGAGTTGGAGCCCGCGTCGGGCTCGGTGATGCCGAAGGCCATGGTGCGGCTGCCGTCGGCGAGCCCCGGCAGCCACCGCCGCTTCTGCTCCTCGGTGCCGAAGCGGGCGATCACCGTGCCGCAGATCGCCGGGGACACCACCATCATCAGCAGCGGGCAGCCCGCCGCGCCCAACTCCTCCAGGACGAGGGAGAGTTCGTCGATGCCGCCGCCTCCGCCGCCGTACTCCTCCGGGAGGTTCACGCCCAGGTAGCCGAGTTTCGCCGCGTCCGCCCACAGGGCGTCGGGGTGGGCGCCCTCGCGGACGACGCGGGTCAGGTAGTCGCGGCCGTAGCGGCGGCCCAGCGCGGCGACGGCGGCGCGCAGCGCGGTGTGTTCCTCGGTCTCCAGGACGGTGCTCACACTGGTCATGCTGAGATGTCCTCCCGCGAGGCGGATGGGGCTCCGGATGGGGCTGGGGTTGCGGGTGCGGTCGACGCTCCGGGCGTGGGGGCCGACTCCTGTACGACGGCGAGCAGCGCGCCCACCTCGACCTGGCGGCCCGGTTCGGCGTGCAGCGCGGTGAGGGTGCCGGTGGCGGGGGCGGTCACGCGGTGCTCCATCTTCATGGCCTCCAGCCAGATCAGCGGCTGCCCGGCGGTGACGGCGGCGCCCTCCGTGAGCCCGTCGGCGACCCGCAGGACCGTGCCCGGCATGGGCGCGAGCAGGGAGCCGGGTTCCTGGCGGGCGGTCGGCTCGGGGAGCAGGGGCAGCGGGACGAGGGCCAGGTTGCCGACGTAGACGTGGTCGGTGCCGGCGTAGCGGCGCACGGGGTACACGCGCCGGACGCCGTCCACGTCGAGCGTCACGCGGTCGGGCGCGGTGTCGAGGACGCGGACGCCCTCCACCTGGAAGCCGTCGCGCGTGGCCGCGTACCGCACCTCGTGCTCGACGCCGTCGGCGGCGCCCCGGTAGCGCTTGACCTGCGGCTGCGAGCGCAGGTTGCGCCAGCCGCCGAAGCGGGAGCGGCCGCGGGCGTCGGCGAGGGCGGCGGCCAGCGGGGCGTACCGCGTCCACGGGGTGGTGTCGGCGGCGGTCAGCTCGGCGAGGTGCCGGTCGTAGAAGGACGTGTCCATGCGCCCGGCGGTGAACTCCGGGTGGCGCAGGGAGCGGACGAGCAGGTCGCGGTTGGTGACCGGGCCGTGCACCGTGGTCCGCTCCAGGGCGCCCGCCAGCGCCCGGATCGCCTCCGCGCGTGTGGGGGCGTACGCGACGACCTTCGCGAGCATCGCGTCGTAGTGCACGCCGACGGTGTCGCCGTCCGCGTACCCGGTGTCCAGGCGCACCCCGTCCGGCACGGCCAGGCGGTGCAGGGTCCCGGTCTGCGGGGCCCAGCCGGCCGCCGGGTCCTCGGCGTACAGGCGGGCCTCCACGGCGTGCCCGGTGGGCCGGGGCGGGTGCGGGCCCTCCAGGGGGTGGCCCTCGGCGACGCGGAGCTGGAGCGCCACCAGGTCGACGCCGCAGACCTCCTCGGTCACGGGGTGCTCCACCTGGAGGCGGGTGTTCATCTCCAGGAAGTGCGGGGTGCCGTCGGCGGCGACGAGGAACTCCACGGTGCCCGCGCCCCGGTAGCCGACCCTGCGGGCCACGCCGGTCGCCAGCTCGTACAACCGCTCCACCAGGTCCTCGGCGAGGCCCGGGGCCGGGGCCTCCTCGACGACCTTCTGGTGGCGGCGCTGGAGCGAGCAGTCGCGCGTGCCCAGCGGCCACACGGTGCCGTGCGCGTCCGCGAGGAGCTGCACCTCGACGTGGCGCCCGCCCTCCACGTAGGGCTCGACGAACACCTCGCCGTCCCCGAAGGCGCTCGCGGCCTCGGCGCGGGCCGCCGCCAACTCGCCGGGCAGCGCGCCCAGTTCGCGTACGACACGCATGCCGCGCCCGCCTCCGCCGGCCGCCGCCTTCACCAGGACCGGCAGATCCGCCTCCGTGACGTCCTCGGGGGCCAGCGGGGCGAGGCCCATCAGCTCCTTGGCGCGGGTCTTGGACGCCATCGCCCCGATCGCGTCCGGGGGCGGCCCGATCCAGACCAGGCCCGCGTCCTCGACGGCCCGCGCGAAAGCGGCGCTCTCGGAGAGGAAGCCGTAGCCGGGGTGGACGGCGTCGGCGCCGGTCGCCCGCGCGGCGGCCACGGCCAGGTCGCCGCGCAGGTACGTGTCGGCCGGGGCCGCGCCGGGCAGCCGTACCGCCTCGTCGGCCTCGCGGACGTGCAGGGCGTCCGCGTCGGCGTCGGAGTACACGGCGACGGTGGCGATGCCGAGGCGGCGGCAGGTGCGGAAGACGCGGCAGGCGATCTCGCCGCGGTTGGCCACGAGCAGCTTGGAGATCATGGGACTCGCCTCTCACCTCTCACGGGGACGCGCCCCTCACATCCGGAAGACGCCGAAGCCGCCGCGGGCGCCGTCGTAGGGGGCGGTGTGCAGGGCGGACAGGCAGATGCCGAGGACGGTGCGGGTGTCGCGCGGGTCGATGACCCCGTCGTCGTACAGCCGCCCCGACAGGAACATCGGCAGCGACTCCGCCTCGATCTGCTGCTCGACCATGGCGCGCAGCGCGGCGTCGGCCCCGTCGTCGTACGGCTGGCCCTTGGCGGCGGCCGACTGCCGGGCCACGATCGACAGGACGCCCGCGAGCTGCTGGGGGCCCATGACGGCGGACTTGGCGCTGGGCCAGGCGAAGAGGAAGCGGGGGTCGTAGGCGCGGCCGCACATGCCGTAGTGCCCGGCGCCGTAGGAGGCGCCCATGAGGACGGACAGGTGCGGGACGCGCGAGTTGGACACGGCGTTGATCATCATGGCGCCGTGCTTGATGATGCCGCCCTGCTCGTACTCCTTGCCGACCATGTAGCCGGTGGTGTTGTGCAGGAAGAGCAGCGGGATGTCGCGCTGGTTGGCGAGCTGGATGAACTGGGCGGCCTTCTGCGACTCCGCGGAGAACAGCACGCCCTGGGCGTTGGCGAGGATGCCGACCGGATAGCCGTGCAGCCGGGCCCAGCCGGTGACCAGCGAGGTCCCGTACAGCGGCTTGAACTCGTCGAAGTCGGAGCCGTCCACGATCCGCGCGACGACCTCGCGCGGGTCGAAGGGGGTGCGCAGGTCGCCGGGGACGATCCCGAGGAGTTCCTCGGAGTCGTACGCCGGCGGTGCGGCGGGCGGCGGATCGGCGTGCGCCTTGCGCCAGTTGAGGCGGGCGACGACGCGGCGGGCCTGGCGCAGCGCGTCGTGCTCGTCCTCGGCAAGGTGGTCGGCGAGGCCGGAGGTGCGGGCGTGCATCTCGGCGCCGCCGAGGGACTCGTCGTCGCTCTCCTCGCCGGTGGCCATCTTCACCAGCGGCGGCCCGCCGAGGAACACCTTCGCGCGCTCCTTGACCATGATGACGTGGTCGCACATGCCGGGGACGTAGGCGCCGCCCGCGGTGGAGTTGCCGAAGACGACGGCGACGGTGGGGATGCCCGCGGCCGAGGACTGCGTGAGGTGCTTGAACAGCGCCCCGCCCGGGATGAAGATCTCCTTCTGCGAGGGCAGGTCGGCGCCGCCGGACTCCACGAGGTGGATCGACGGCAGCCGGTTGGCGCACCCGATCTCGTGCGCGCGGAAGGCCTTCTTCAGCGTCCAGGGGTTGCTGGCGCCGCCGCGCACGGTCGGGTCGTTGGCGGTGATCA
Source organism: Streptomyces sp. CC224B (assembly GCF_030010595.1). Taxonomy (NCBI): domain Bacteria; kingdom Bacillati; phylum Actinomycetota; class Actinomycetes; order Kitasatosporales; family Streptomycetaceae; genus Streptomyces; species Streptomyces sp. CC224B. The sequence continues at coordinate 46,329 of NZ_JASCXL010000039.1, forward strand.
GGCACTCGACGCCCTCGACGACGCCGATGCCGGTCACCATGGACGCGCCCACGGGGTAGTCGCTGCCCCAGGCGGCCAGCGGGGACAGCTCCAGGAACGGCGTGTCCGGGTCGAGCAGCAGCTCGATCCGCTCGCGGGCGAGGAGCTTGCCGCGGTCGCGGTGCCGGCGTACGTACTTCTCGCCGCCGCCCTCAAGGGCCTTGGCCGTCTCGGCCTCCAGCTCGGCCAGCTTGGCGAGCATGGCCGCGCGGTGGGCGGCGTACTCGGGGCCCGCGGTGTCGAGCGCGGACGCGAGCACGGTCATAGGAGCACCTCCGGGATGTCCGTGGAGCGGGACCGCAGCCATTCGGCGAGCCCCTTGGCCTGCGGGTCGAAGCGGGCCCGGGAGGCGACGCCGTCGCCGAGCAGCCCGTGGACGGTGAAGTTCAGGGCGCGCAGATGGGGCAGCACGTGCCGGACGGCCTTCAACGGGCGGCTCTCGGGGATCAGCTCCTGGAACCGGTCCACGGTCAGGTGGTGCGCCAGCCACCGCCACGCGTCGTCCGTGCGCGCCCACACGCCGACGTTCGCGTCCCCGCCCTTGTCGCCGCTGCGGGCGCCGGCCACGTACCCCAGCGGAACGCGCCGGGTGGGCCCGTCGTAGGCCAACGGCTCGGGCAGCGGGGGCGGTTCGGCCTCCGTGAGCTTCTGGGTGTCCCTCGGGGCGGGCACGTCCACGCGCCGCCCGTCGGGCAGCACGACGACCTGCCGTACGGACTCCGCGTCCACGTACGCCGCCTCGAACACCCCGTACGGTGTGCCCTTGCCGGGCGGCGCCGTGACGTGGAAGCCGGGGTAGCTGCCGAGCGCCAGCTCCACCGCGGCGCCGCTCAGGGCCCGGCCCACCGCGTCCGGGTCCGGGTCGCGCACCACGAGCCGCAGCAGCGCGCTCGCGGTCTCCTCGGTGGCCGCGTCGCGGTGGTCGGTGCGGGCCAGCTCCCAGCGCACCTCGGCGGGGCGGGACCCGGCGCGGCCGAACGCGTCCTCGACCTGGGCGCGGACCAGGTCGGCCTTCGCCTCGACGTCCAGGCCGGTGAGGACGAACACGACCTCGTTGCGGTGGCCGCCGAGGCGGGTGAGGCCCACCTTGAGCGCCGGGGGCGGCGGCTCCCCGCGGACGCCCTCGACGCGCACGCGGTCGGGGCCGTCCTGCCGCAGCCGCACGGTGTCGAGGCGGGCGGTGACGTCCGGCCCGGCGTAGCGCGCGCCCGCCGTCTCGTACAGGAGCTGCGCGGTGACCGTGCCGACGTCCACGAGGCCGCCCGTGCCGTCGTGCTTGGTGATCACGCAGGAGCCGTCGGCGTGGACCTCGGCGAGCGGGAAGCCGGGGCGGAGCAGCGCGGCGGGGCCGTGCTCGGCGAAGAAGGCGTAGTTGCCGCCGGTCGCCTGGGTGCCGCACTCCAGGACGTGCCCGGCGACGACGGCGCCCGCGAGCGCGTCGTACGCGTCCGGGGCCCAGCCGAAGTGGGCGGCGGCGGGCCCGGTGACCAGGGCCGCGTCGGTGACCCGCCCGGTGACGACGACGTCGGCCCCGGCGCGCAGGGCCGCGGTGATGCCGTGGCCGCCGAGGTAGGCGTGGGCGGTGAGCGCGCCGGGGAAGCGGTCCCCGAGGTCGTCGCCCTCGACGTGTGCCACGCGGGTGGGCAGGCCGAGGCGGCCGGCGAGGGCGCGCAGGGCGTCGGCGAGCCCGGCCGGGTTGAGGCCGCCCGCGTTGGTGACGATCCGTACGCCCCGGTCGTGGGCCTCGCCCAGGCACTCCTCCATCTGCTGGAGGAAGGTCTTGGCGTAGCCGCGCGCGGGGTCCTTCAGGCGGTCGCGGCCGAGGATGAGCAGGGTCAGTTCGGCGAGGTAGTCGCCGGTGAGGACGTCGAGGGGGCCGCCGGTGAGCATCTCGCGGACGGCGTCGAAGCGGTCGCCGTAGAAGCCGGAGGCGTTGCCTATGCGCAGGGGCTCCGCCGGGGGCGGCGCGTGCAGCGCGGCTTCGCCCGCGCCGCCCGTCCCCTGGCCGCCCCTCACCGGCCCGCCCCCTTCGGCTCCCGCCCCGCCCCCGGTGGCCCCGCGAACGCCTGGGCGATGTCCAGCCACCGGTCGGCGTCCGGGCCCTCGGCGCGCACGGCCAGGTCGGCGCGGTGGGCGCGCTGGGTGACCAGGAGGCAGAAGTCGAGCGCGGGCCCGGTGACGCGCTGGGCCGCGCCCTCGGGACCATAGGTCCACAACGCCCCGTCCGGCGCGGCCAGTTCGACGCGGAACTCCTCCCTGGGCGCGCTCAGCCCCCGCACCGCGTAGGCGTAGTCCCGCGCCCGTACGCCGATCCGGGCGACGTGCCGCAGCCGGGCGGTCGGGGCACGGCGGACGCCGAGGGTGTCGGCGACGTCCTGCCCGTGCGCCCAGGTCTCCATGAGCCGCGCGGAGGCGACGGACGCGGGCGACATCGGCGGCCCGTACCAGGGGAAGCGCGCCTTGGCGGGCGCGGCGCGCAGCACCCGCTGGAGCGCGTCGCGCCCTTCCCGCCAGCGCGCGAGCAGCGCGGCGGGCGGCAGCGCGGCGCCCTCGCGGGCCCCGTCGTCGACGAAGCCGTCCGGCTTCTCCACCGCGGCGGCGGCCCGCGCGGCGAACGCCGCGGGGTCGGTCGCCGCGAGCAGGGCGGCCTCGTCGGTCCAGGCGAGGTGCGCGACCTGATGGGCGAGGGTCCAGCCGGGCGCGGGGGTGGGCAGGGCCCACTGCTCGTCTGTCAAGTCCCGGACCAGCCGGTCCAGTTCGTCGCTCTCGTCGCGCAGATCGTCGAGTACGCCGGTCAGCAGGGCGCGGTCGGCGCGGGCGTCGGACACGTGCGCTCCCCTCGGGGACGGCGGTGTGCCCTGGGAGCATGGCAGCACCGCCAGAAACAAGCAAGCATGCTTGCTTACTTAATGGACGGCCGATCGGTGTGTCGGCCACGTATGCTGATGTTGTTCTACTCCAATGCGAACAAGTCGCGAACGAACAACCAGGGAGGGACGTCAGATGGCCGATGCCCCCGCCCCCCGGGGTGCCGTGCCCGGTGTCCGCCGGGGAGCCGTGACCGCCGTGCCGTTCGCCGTCGCCACGGCGGCCTACGTCGGGGTCTTCGTGGCGCACCGCGACCGGCTGCCCGGGCGGATCGCCACCCACTTCTCCGGGGACGGCACGGCCGACGGATTCATGGGCCGCACCGCCGCGCTGTGGTTCGCCACCGGCCTGCTCGTCGGCCTCGGACTGCTGTTCACCGTGCTGACCGTGGCCACGCGGGACACGTCGGGCTTCCGGGTGACCGCGGCGCTCGGCGTCGGCTCGGCCGTCACACTCGGCTATCTGTCGGTCGTCACCGTCCTCGCCAACTCGGACGTCCCCGACCCGGCCACCGTCGAACTCCCCTTGCGCCACGCGGTCGCGTCCCTCCTCCTGGGCGTCGCCACCGGGGCCTCGGCCTGGTGGCTCATCGGCCCCGGGCCGCGCCCGGCGCCCCCGCCACCGGGCCCCTCCCTGCGCCTGGCCGAGGGCGAGGCGGCGGCCTGGAGCCGCACCGCGGTCTCCCGCCCGATGCTGCTCGTCGCGGCAGCCGTCACCCTCGGCGCGCTGTACGCCCTGGCGTCCGCCTCGTGGCCGACCGGGCTGCCGCTGCTGGCCGTCGGGCTTCTCTGCGCCGCCTTCGCCGCTGTCAGGGTCACCGTCGACCGGCGCGGCGTCACCGTCGCCTCGACGGTGCTGCCCCGGCCCCGGCTGATCCTGCCGCTCGACACCGTCACCGGAGCCGACAGCGTCCAGGTGCACGCCCTCGGCGACTTCGGCGGCTGGGGCTACCGCATCCGCTCCAACCGCCGCGGTTTCGTGCTGCGTTCGGGCGAGGCGCTCTCGGTCCGCACGAAGGCCGGGCGCGCGTACGTGGTCACCGTCGACGACGCGACCACCGCGGCCGCGCTGCTCAACGGCCTGGTGGCCCGAGGGACCGGGGAGCGCGGGTAGCGATGCTGTTCCGGGTCCTTCCCGGCTCGCCCGTGCCGCTGGGCGAGCAGATCGCCGCCTGCGTACGGGGGGCCGTCGCCGACGGCACCGCGGCCCCCGGCGAGCGGCTGCCGCCCGCCCGCGAGGTGGCCGCGTCGCTGGGCGTCAACGTGCACACGGTCCTCCGCGGCTACCAGCGCCTGCGCGACGAGGGCCTCATCGAGCTGCGCCGCGGCCGGGGCGCGGTGATCACCACGGCTCCCCGCGCGGCGGACCAGGCCCGGCTCACCGAGGCGGTGCAGCGCCTCGTCGCGCAGGCCCGCGAACTGGGCCTCGCCGACGAGGAGTTGCTGACCCTGGTCCGCAACGGCCTGACGGGCGCGCCCCTGGCCCCCGGCACCTGACCGCCGCCCCGGGGCTACCGAACGCGCTCCGCGCCGGGCCGCAGGACCGCGTAGTCGCCGAAGCTCCGGCGGTAGCGCCGGTGACCGGTGGCCTGCGTGGCGAATTGCGCCGCCGGCTCCTGCTCCTGCGCGCGAGAACTGTGGTGAAGCGGCATCCTGCTCATGCGGCGGCACCGGGGGGCCTGCTCCACCACCGGTGCCTTCGTCCCAGCAGGCCCGCGGAAACGCTGGTGCCGGGCGGCCCTTCCCGTGGGCGGCAGACGTGGGCCCGGCGGGGTCCGCTTGTTACTGCGTTTATGAACACGTCCGTACACCCAAGCAGTCGACTTCGGACGCTCTCGGTCGCTGGTGTGCACCGGACGGGCAGGCTCGCCTCTTTGCCGCCCGGGGTGGAGACTGAAGCAGGTGGGATGCCTCCCAACGGGCGTCTCCTGGGCCCTTGGGGGTGGCGCGGGGCATGTCTGATCCATCGCATGAGGACCGGCTGGCGTTGGCGTTCGTCGACCTCGCCGACACGTTGGTGCAGGACTTCGACGTCATCAACTTCCTGCACTCACTGACCGAGCACTGCGTGGATCTGCTGGACGTGACGGCGGCCGGGGTGCTGCTGGCCACCCCGCAGGGCCAGCTGGTGGACGCGGCCGCCTCGGACGAACGGACCCGCAAGCTGGAGCTGGCCAGCCTCGAGTGGGACGAGGGCCCGTGCCGGGACTGCTTCCACTCCCGTGCCCAGGTCACCGCCGGGTCCCTGCAGGCTCCCGCCGTGCAGGCCCGGTGGCCGCGCTTTGCCCCGGCGGCCGTGGAGTTGGGGTTCACCTCGGTGGTGGCGGCCCCGCTCAGGCTGCATGAACAGGTGATCGGCGCGCTGAACCTGTTCCGCGACGAGCCCGGCCCGCTGCCTGCCGGCCAGCTGCGGCTGGGCCAGGCGCTGGCCGATACCGCCACCATCGGCGTCCTTCAACAGCGGGCGGTGAGTGAGCACATGACCGTGAACGCGCAGCTGCAGGCCGCGCTGGACAGCCGGGTCATCATCGAACAAGCCAAGGGCTTCCTCGCCCACCGCCGCCACGTCGACGTCGAGGAAGCCTTCACACTGATGCGCGGGCACGCCCGCGCTCACCGGACCCGGTTCACCGAAATCGCCCGCCAGGTCCTGCACGGCACCGCGGATCCCTCCTTGCTGGACTCCGGGCAGTGAGGCGCTGCACGGCCCGGGCCGGTGCGCCTCGTGGCGCCGGACACGCTGCAAGGGGGGTGAAGAATGGTGCTGGAGCGGGTGATGGTGTCCTACCTGCGGGCTATCGCCGCGGATCCCGGCCCCGGGCTGAGCCGGGTGCCGCTTGAGGGATGTGCCCGGGAGCTGGGCCTTGACGGCCTGGCACTGCTGCTGCGCCCTCGTGACAGCAGCGCGGAGCTGGTGCAGTCCTTCGGCGAGCACACCACGGCCCTGGAAGATCTGCAGCGCACCCAGGGCCAGGGACCCAGCCTGGACGCGGCCGAGTACGGGATGCTGATGCTGCTGCCGAACCTGTCCGATCCCACCGCCTTCGCCCCCACCCGCTGGCCCGGCCTGCCAGGCGCCATCGAGGAGCTCGGGGTCGGTGCCGTCTTCGCGTTCCCGCTGCGCATCGGGGTCATCGCCCTCGGCGCCCTCACCGGCCACCGCACCCGGCCCGGCCCGCTCAGCCCCGACGAACTGGCCGACGCCTTCGGCCTCACCGACACCCTCGCCCAGGCCATCATCAGCCAGGCCGCCTGGACCGACCCCCCGGAGGCCCGACTCCTGGACGAGCCCGGCCTGCACTTCGCCGAGGTCCACCAGGCCACCGGGATGCTCTCCGCCCAAATGCACATCAGCTGCGCCCAAGCCCTCATCCGCCTGCGCAGCTACGCCTTCAGCCACAACCGCTCCCTGCTGACCACCGCCCGCGACGTACTGGGGCACCGACTCCGCCTGGACAACCCCGACGAGCCCTGGCCCTAACCCCCCCCCCGGAGGCGTACAGCCATCCCACCTGCTCAAGAGGCCGTTCTCTCCCGTTGTTTCATCCCGTGCCGCGTAGGCAGGCCCGGCCTCAGGCCGCCGTCTTCGCCTTGCCGCGCCCCACCTGCGTCCGCACCGCGCCCATGCTCGCCGCGATGACCAGGGTGATGGCCAGCAGTTCCAGGACGGTCAGGCCCTGGTCCAGGACGAGGAAGCCGGCGAACGCGGCGATGGCCGGTTCCAGGCTCATCATGACCGCGAAGGTGGAGGCGGGCAGGCGGCGCAGGGCGAGGAGTTCGAGGGTGTAGGGCAGCACGGACGACATCACGGCGACGGCCGCGGCGAGGCCGAGCGTGCTGGGCACGGTGAGCTTCGCGCCGGACTCGACGATGCCGAACGGCAGCATCACCACGGCCCCGACGGCCATGGCGAGCGCGAGCCCGTCGGCCTGCGGGAAGCGGCGGCCGGTGCGGGCGCTGAAGACGATGTACACCGCCCACATGGCGCCCGCGCCGAGCGCGAAGGCGACACCGGCGAGGTCGAGGCCGCCGAAGCCCCCACCGCCGCCGAGCAGGAAGACGCCGCAGAGGGCGAGGCCCGCCCAGACCACGTTCACCAGGCGGCGGGAGGCCAGCACGGACAGGGCCAGCGGGCCCAGGACCTCCAGGGTGACGGCGGGCCCGAGGGGAATGCGGGCGACGGCCTGGTAGAAGAGGCCGTTCATGGCGGCCAGGGTGACGCCGAAGGCGACGACCGTGCCCCAGTCGGCGCGCGAGTGGCCGCGCAGCCGGGGGCGGCAGACGGCGAGCAGGATCACGGCGGCGAACAGCAGCCGCAGCGTGACCACGCCGAGCGCGCCCGTGCGCGGCATCAGGTTCACGGCGAGGGCCCCGCCGAACTGCACGGAGACGCAGCCCGCGAGCACGAGCCCCACGGGCGCCAGCGCCGCGTGGCGCCCTCCGGGGCCTGCGCCCGGCCCCGCTTCGGCGCCCCCGGCCGGCGCGCCCGGCCCCGCCTCCTGCGCGGCCCCGGCCACCTCGGGCTGCCCGACCGTGGCGGGGGCCTCCGCGGCGGCCCGCGGTCCCGGCGCTCCGCCGCCGCGTCCCGCCGCCTGCTGCGCGTCCGAGATGTTCATGCCACGCCTTTCCGCCGCCACCGCGCGCGGCAGCCCGCCCCTTAGGTCATCTTCCTGAACTCTACCGTCCAATGTAATGCACTGCGCCGGGGCCGTCGAACTCGTGGGAGCCGGCGGCCGGGGGGCGGCCTCTCGTCACTTCCGACCGCTGGGCGAACCACCGCCACATCGACCTCACCCCCTGGCCCCGCCCTCGTCCAGCCCCTCCGCCAGCAGCTCCGCCAGGTGGCGCCCGCGGACCCCCGCCAGGTGGTCGAGCTGCGTACGGCAGGAGAAGCCGTCCGCGAGGACCGCCGTACCCGGTGGGGCCTCGCGTACCGACGGCAGGAGGTGCTCCTCCGCGCAGGCCGTCGACACCTCCCAGTGGCCCTTCTCGAAGCCGAAGTTGCCCGCGAGGCCGCAGCAGCCGCCGCTGAGGCCGCCGGTCAGGCCCGCCTTCTCGCGCAGGCGGCGCTCCGCCGCGTCGCCCAGGACCGCGTGCTGGTGGCAGTGGGTCTGGCCGACGACGCGGCGGTCAAGGCGCGGGGGCTTCCACGTGGGCGCGTACTCCTCCAGGGCCTGCGCGAAGGTGCGGACGGAGTCGGCGAGGGCGCGCGCGGCGGGGTCGGCCGCGCCGACGAGGTCCACCAGGTCGGCCTTGAGCGCCGCCGCGCAGCTCGGCTCCAGGACGACGACGGGCACACCCGCCTCCAGGAGGGGCCGCATGCGGGCGAGCGTGCGCCGCTGCACGGCGCGAGCCTGGTCCAACTGCCCCGTCGAGACGTACGTCAGCCCGCAGCACACCCCCTCCGGCGGCAGGCGGACGGTCAGCCCCGCCGCCTCCAGGACCCGGACGGCGGCCCGCCCCACCGAGGGTGAGAGGTGGTCGGTGAAGGTGTCGGGCCACAGCACGACCGTGCGGCCCGCGCCGGATACGCGGGGGCCGGGGCGTGCGCGCCACCACCGGCGCAGCGTGCGGGGCGCCAGGCGGGGCAGCGGGCGGCGGGGCTCGACGCCGCCGGCGCGCTTGGCCAGGGCGGCGAGCGGGGGCAGCGCGGCCAGGGCGTTGACCAGGCGCGCGGCGCGCAGCGCGGCGACCGCGCGCAGCCAGCGGGGCAGCCGGCCCATCGCGTAGTGGGCGGCGGGCCGCACCCGGCCCGCGTAGTGGTGGTGCAGGAACTCCGCCTTGTACGTGGCCATGTCGACGCCCACCGGGCAGTCGGAGCGGCAGCCCTTGCAGGACAGGCACAGGTCGAGCGCGTCCCGTACCTCCGGGGCGCGCCAGCCGCCGGTGACCACCTCCCCGGCCAGCATCTCGTGCAGGAGGCGGGCACGGCCGCGCGTGGAGTGCCGCTCCTCGCCGGTCGCGCGGAAGGACGGGCACATGACGCCGCCGCCCGCGCCCGCGGTGGCCGTACGGCACTTGGCGACGCCGACGCAGCGGCGGACGGCGGCGGTGAAGTCGCCGCCGTCGCCGGGGTAGCCGAAGGCGACGTCGACGGGCTCGCGCGGCAGGACGGCGAAGCGGAGGTTCGCGTCGAGGGGGTCGGGGCGGACGAGCATGCCGGGGTTGAGGGTGCCGGAGGGGTCCCAGAGGTCCTTGACGCGGGCGAAGAGGTCCACCAGCTCCGGCCCGTACATCCTCGGCAGCAGCTCCGCGCGCGCCTGCCCGTCGCCGTGCTCGCCGGAGAGGGAGCCGCCGTGCGCCACGACCAGGTCGGCGAGTTCCTCGGAGAAGCGGCGGAAGCGGGCCACGCCCGGGGGTGTGAGCAGGTCGAAGTCGATGCGGACGTGGATGCAGCCGTCGCCGAAGTGCCCGTACGGGGTGCCGCGCAGGCCGTGCGCGGCGAGCAGCGCGCGGAACTCCCGCAGGTACGCGCCCAGGCGGGCGGGCGGCACCGCGCAGTCCTCCCAGCCGGGCCAGGCCTCGGTGCCGTCCGGCATCCGGGTCGCGGTGCCCGCGGCGTCCTCGCGCACCCGCCACAGGGCGCGCTGCGCGGCGGGGTCGGTGACGACGACCGCGGCCACGCAGTCGGCGGCCCGCGCGATCGCCTCCGCCCGCGCCCGCGCCTCGGCGGGGGCCGCGCCGCCCGTCTCCACGAACAGCCAGGCACCGCCCTCGGGGAGGCCCTCCGCGTCGCGTACGAGGTCGGCGGCCATGCCCTCGACCGTCAGCGGCCGGTACGGGAGGAGGCCGACGGCCGCCTCGGCCGCCGCGGACTCGTCGGCGTACCCGAGGACGGCGAGCGCGCGGGCGCGGGGCGCCTCGACGAGGCGGACCGTGGCCTCGGTGACGACGGCGAGGGTGCCTTCGCTGCCGCAGAGCAGGCGGGGCAGGTCCGGGCCGCGCTCGGGGAGCAGGGCGTCGAGGGCGTAGCCGGAGATGCGGCGAGGCAGGTCGGGGAAGCCGGTGCGGAGGCGGGCGAGGGCGCCGTCGACGAGGGGCTGGAGCCCGGCGGGGGCCCCGTCCCAGGTGCCGGGGGTGAGCGGGACGGGCCCGTCTCCTCCCGGGCGTACGACGGTCAGCGCGCACACGTTGTCGGCGGTCGTGCCCCAGGCGACCGAGTGGGAGCCGCAGGAGTTGTTGCCGATCATGCCGCCGAGGGTGCAGCGGCTGTGCGTGGAGGGGTCGGGGCCGAAGGTGAGGCCGTGCGGGGCGGCGGCGGCGCGGAGCGTGTCGAGGACGAGGCCGGGCTGGACGCGGGCCGTGCGGGTGGCCGGGTCCAGCTCGGCGATCCCGTTCATGTGGGCGGTGAAGTCGAGCACCACGCCGGTGCCGGTCGCCTGACCGGCGATGGAGGTGCCCGCGCCGCGGGGCACCACGGGCGTGCCGTGGTCCCGGCAGACGGCCAGGGCGGCGGTGACGTCGGCCGCGTCGCGCGGGGCGACCACGGCCAGGGGCACGCGGCGGTAGTTGGAGGCGTCCATGGTCACCAGGGCCCGCGCCCCGGCCCCGGCGTCCACCCGCCCCCGCACCTCGCGCCGCAGCGCCCGCACCACCTCAGCACCGGAGTCCATGCGCAGAGCCTGCCCCACGCCTCACCCCGCCCAACAGCCCCCACACGGCTGCTCCCCAGACCCGGGGCCGCACCCCGGAACCGCTGCGGCGCGGGGAGTGAAGGACTCCGCCGGGCGGACCGGCGTGACCGGATGCCGGGCAGACGCAGCCAGGGCGGAACGGGTGGGCGGGTGGGAAAACACGACGACAACGGCGGGAAAGCGCTGGCGCCGGGGCCTGGCAGGCGCAGCCGAGGCAGCACGGGTGGGCGGGTGGGAAAGGACTCGACGACAACGGCGCGGCAGCGCTCCGCGTCGGAGCCCAGCGGGCGCAGCCGGGGCGGAACGGGTGGGCGGGTGGGAGAGAGGGCACGACCCGGGCCCCGGGTGTCTCGGGGGATGGACGGGGCCCTGCCCCGGCTCCGTAAGACAGCTAGGCTCCCCCCGTGGCTGAGATCCAGATTCCCGCAGACATCAAGCCCACCGACGGACGCTTCGGCGCGGGCCCCTCCAAGGTGCGGACGGAGGCCCTGGACGCACTGGCCGCCACCGGTACGTCCCTGCTCGGCACGTCCCACCGCCAGGCCCCGGTGAAGAACCTGGTGGGCCGCGTGCGCGAGGGCGTGCGCGAGCTGTTCCAGCTCCCGGACGGCTACGAGGTGATCCTGGGCAACGGCGGCTCCACCGCGTTCTGGGACGTCGCGACCCACGGCCTGATCGAGGACAAGTCGCAGCACCTCGCCTTCGGCGAGTTCTCCTCGAAGTTCGCGAAGGCGGCCAAGCTGGCCCCGTGGCTGGCGGAGCCGACGGTCATCAGCTCCGACCCGGGCACCCACCCGGAGCCCGCCGCCGAACAGGGCGTGGACGTCTACGCGTTCACCCACAACGAGACCTCCACCGGCGTCGCCGCCCCCATCAAGCGGGTGGCGGGCGCCGACGAGGGCGCGCTGGTCCTGGTGGACGCCACGTCGGGCGCGGGCGGCCTGCCGGTCGACATCGCTGAGACCGACGTGTACTACTTCGCCCCGCAGAAGTCGTTCGCGTCGGACGGCGGGCTGTGGATCGGCGTGTTCTCCCCGGCGGCGATCGAGCGGGCCGAGCGGGTGCACGCGAGCGGCCGCCACGTGCCCGAGTTCTTCAGCCTGCCCACGGCGATCGACAACTCGCGCAAGAACCAGACGTACAACACCCCCGCGCTCGCCACCCTGTTCCTGCTCGGCGAGCAGTTGGACTGGCTCAACGGCCAGGGCGGCCTCGACTGGTCGGTGCGCCGTACGGCGACCTCGGCGCGGACGCTGTACGGCTGGGCCGAGGAGTCGAAGTACGCGACGCCGTTCGTCCAGGACCCGGCCAAGCGCTCGCAGGTCATCGGCACGATCGACTTCGCCGAGGAGGTCGACGCGGCGGCGGTCGCGAAGGCGCTGCGCGCCAACGGCATCGTGGACACCGAGCCCTACCGCAAGCTGGGCCGCAACCAGCTCCGCGTCGCGATGTTCCCGGCGATCGACCCGGCCGACGTCGAGGCGCTGACCCGCTGCGTGGACTACGTGATCGGCGAGCTGTAACACCGAGAAGCCGTAACCGCGGCGGCGCCGGGGGAGAGCACGCGCCACGCCTCCCCCGCCCCCATGTCGACGCGACGACGCGACGACGCGACGACGCGACGACATGACGAAGGGCCCGGCACACCCCCCGTGGGTGCCGGGCCCTCGTGCTGCGGAGGTCAGCGCACGTACTCCGCCAGGGCCAGCACCGCCCGCACCACCGCGAGGCCCAGCTCCAGGCCCGTCACCGGCTCAGCGCCTGGAACCTGCGGACCGCGAGCGGCAGGAACACCGCCGTCACCACCAGGGGCCACACCACGGCCATGAGCCCGGCGTGCTGCTCGACCCAACTGGCGCCGCCCGCGCCCGGGTTGCCGAACAGCTCACGGGCAGCCGTCCCCGTGGACGACACCGGGTTCCAGGCGGCGACGGGCGCGAGCCAGTCGGGCATCAGCGACGGCGCCACGAACACGCTGGAGATCATGGTGAGCGGGAAGGCGACCGCGTACAGCCCGCCCGCGGCCTCCGGTGTCGGCACGACGAGGCCGAGCCAGACGCCGACCCAGATCAGGCTGAAGCGCAGGAGCAGCAGCAGGGCGAAGGCCGTCAGGGCGTTGCCGGCGCCGTTGTCGGGGCGCCAGCCGATGGCCACGGCGGTGAGCGCGAGGATCGTCAGCTCGGCGCAGGCCACCACGAGGTCGGCGGCGCCGCGCCCGGCCGCGACGGCGGAGGGCGCCATCGGCATGGACCGGAAGCGGTCGATGACGCCCTTCTGCGCGTCGGTGACCACGCCCATCGCGGTGTTCATGAAGCCGAAGGCCATCGTCATCACGAACATGCCGGGCATCAGGAAGTCCTTGTAGTCGCCCTTCCCGCCGGGCACCTTCATCGCCTCGCCGAAGACGAACCCGTACAGCAGCACGCTGATGATGGGGAAGCCGAGCTGCCAGGCGATCAGCACCGGCTGGCGTTGGAAGTGGGTCAGATGGCGCCGGGCGATGTTCAGGGTGTCGGCGAGGGCCCAGTAGGCCCGGCCGTGCGCGGGTCCCGTGTCCGTGTCCGGGGCCGGGCCGGACCGCGGGGCGCCCCCGGTCAGTACGTCGCTCATGCCGCCTCCTCGTCTCCGGGGCCGCCGGCCGCCGGGGCCCTGCCGCCCGTCAGTCTCAGGAACACGTCGTCCAGGCTCGGCCGCCTGAGCCCCACGTCGTCGACGGCGACGCCCTCGTCCCGCAGGGTGCGGGCGACGTCGGCCAGGGCGCCGACGCGGTCGGTGACCGCCGCCCGTACGCGCCGCTCGGCGTCGGCCGTCTCCGGTTCGCCGTCGGCCACGCGGGCCACGGCCTTGACGGCGGCGGGCAGGTCGGCGGCGTCGCTGACGACGACCTCCAGGTGGCTGCCGCCGACGGTGGCCTTGAGGCCGTCGGGGGTGTCGTCGGCGATGGCGCGGCCCTGGTCGATGACGGTGATCCGGGAGGCGAGCTTGTCGGCCTCCTCCAAGTACTGGGTGGTGAGGAGAACGCTCGTTCCGGCAGCGACCAGGTTCCGTACGGAGTCCCAGACCTCGCTGCGGCTGCGCGGGTCCAGGCCGGTGGTCGGCTCGTCGAGGAACAGCACGGGCGGCGCGAGGATCATCGACGCGGCCAGGTCGAGGCGGCGCCGCATGCCGCCGCTGTACTGCCCGGCGCCGTTGTCGGCGGCGGCCTCCAGGTCGAACTGCTCCAGGAGTTCGGCCGCGCGGCGGGCGGCGCGGCGGGCGCCGAGGTGGAACAGGCGGCCGAACATCTCCAGGTTCTGCCGGCCGGTGAGGATCTCGTCCACGGCCGCGTACTGGCCGGTGAGGCCGATGCGGCCGCGCACCAGGGCCGGTTCGCGGACGACGTCGGCGCCGCCGACGGAGGCGTGGCCGCCGTCGGGCCGCACCAGCGTCGCCAGGATGCGCACGGCCGTGGTCTTGCCCGCGCCGTTCGGCCCCAGGAGGCCGTGGACCGTGCCGTGCGCGACGGTCAGGTCGAAGCCGTCCAGGGCGTACTTGACGGCCTTGCCGGGCTTCCCGCCCTTCCGGCCGCCACCGGCCCCGCCGTCCGCCCCGGCCCCGCCGGCCGCTCCCCGCGCCGCATCCGCGTCCGCACCCGCACCCGCACGGCCGCCGTACCGCTTCGTCAGACCGCGGGCCAGCACCGCGTACTCACCCCGATCGCCCAGGGCACTCAGGCCACCCAGGTCGCCCCGGGCCTCCCGGTCCCCCGGCACGCCCCGTCCGCCGTCTCCGCTCATCGCTCCGCCACCGTCCACTCCCCCTCGTCACGTCCCTGCCGAGCCCTGCTGAGTACACCGTACCCAATGGAGAGTACAGTGTACCCAGTTTCTGCCCAAGGGCTTATCGTGAGGTTCATGGCGACCACGGAGACCAGCGGCAGCGGCGACATCACACGCAGCTTGGAGCTGCTCTGGGGTGACGGCGAACGCCCCACGCGCGGCCCGAAACCGGCCCTGACCCTGGAGCGGATCGTCACGGCCGCGGTGCGCCTCGCGGACGCCGAGGGCATCGCCGCGGTGTCCATGCGCCGCCTGTCGCAGGAGCTCGGCACCGGCACGATGTCGCTGTACCGCTACCTGCCGGGCAAGGCCGAGCTGCTCGACCTGATGCTCGACCACGTGCAGGCCCCCGCCGACGACGACGTCACCGTCGCGGACGGCTGGCGCGCGGGCGTGGAGGCTCACGCCCGCGAGACCCTGGCGCGCTACCAGGCGCACCCCTGGCTGCTGCACGTCAACCAGTCACGGCCGGTGCTCGGCCCGAGCACCGTCGGCAGCCTGGAGAAGATCCTCGCCCGCATCAAGCCGACCGGCTTGAGCGACCCCGAGCTGATCTCGGTGCTGATCATGGTCGAGGGGTACGTCTCCGGCGTCGCGCGCACCTACGCGCACACGGTGGAGGCGGAGAAGTCCGGCCTCTCGGAGGAGGCCTTCTGGGAGAAGCAGGGGCCGCTCCTGGAGCGGGTGATGACCAGCGGCCGCTACCCGTTCGTCGCCGGCCTCTCCGAGGAGGCGTTCGGCCCGGACTTCGACCACTTCGAGTTCGGCCTCCAGCGCATCCTGGACGGCCTGGACGCGCTGGTGGAGCAGCGGCGCCGGGAGGCGGGGCAGGAGGCGGAGCGGGACTGAAGGGTCCCCGGGGAGCGGGACCTACCGTCCGCGGCGGAACACCCGCTTCAGCCCCACCACCGCGAGCACGACCACGCCCAGGACCACCGCGCCCTTGGCCGCGCCGCCGCTGAAGGCGCCGTCCCCGCCGCCGTCGCCGTCGCCGGAGCCGCCGCCCGAGGACGAGCCGCCGCCCCCGGCGCCCTTCACCTCGACGGCCTCGACGTCGCTCTGCCCGCCCTCGGTGCCGTACATCAGGCGGGAGCCGTCGGGGCTGTACGCCACGGACTCGCCCTGCCGCTGGAGCGGGACGCGCAGCCGCCCCTCCCGCCTGATCCTCCCTTCGCCCCGCCACGCGTACGCCACCCCGCCGAAGTAGCCGCGCAGCGCGAGGTGGCGGCCGTCGGGCGAGAAGGCGCCGTCCGTGACCCACAGGTCGGTGCTCGCGACGCGGCGGAAGACGTTGGCGCGGGAGGAGGACAGCGTCGCCGGGCCCTGGTAGAGGGAGCCGCCGTCCTCCTGCTTGTCGGCGATGTAGACCCGCCCGGTCTTCGGGTGGACCATCAGCGCCTCGGCGTCGCGCGGGCCGTCCGCGTACTTCACCACGTACTGCGTGGCGCGGATCGTCTGGTCCCTGAGCTCCTTGGGCTCGGGCAGCTTGTAGACCCACACGTAGGACCACTTGCCGTGGAAGTTGTCGCCGATGTCGCCGACGTAGAGGTCGCCGTCGGGGCCCATGGAGACGGCCTCGACGTCCCGCGGCGTGCCGACGCCGGTCATGGTGATCCGGGCGACGGTCCTGCCGGTCCTGCTGTCGACGGCGTACAGATAGGCGCCGCTGTCCTGGTCGTTGTGGGTCCAGTAGACGCCGGGGTGGGCGCGCGAGGCCACCAGGCCGCTGGACTCGGTGATCCGCGGGTCCTCGATGGTGAAGCCCTCGTTGCCCGGCTTGTCGGCGGCCAGGGCGGGAGCGCCGGTCACCGCGCACAGCACGACCGCGGCACCGGCCGCGCACACCCTCGAAGAACGCATGGCCCAAGCCTGCCACCCCGCCGCCCGCCGCCGGGTGGCAAGGGTCACATCGCTGGCGGCGGACGCGATCCGCGATGATGAGCGGATGCTCAGGTTCATGTTCGTCGGCGACTCGATGACCATCGGAAGCGCCGGGGAACACACCTGGCGCTACTGGATGTGGCGCCACCTCTGCGCCACGCTCGGCGCCCCCTTCAAGATCGTGGGCCCCCGCGAGGCCCTGTACGACAAGTCGGCCGACGCCCCCGTGTCGTACGCGTACGCCGAACCGGACTTCCCGCGCCGCCACCTCGCGGGCTGGGGCGAGGGCTGGCAGCACATGACGCCGCTGATCGGCGACGCCGTGCGGAAGGAGCGGGCGGACGTGCTGCTCGTCTCGCTCGGCCTGATCGACCTCGGCTTCTACACGAACGCCGAGCAGACCGCCGCCAACGTCCGCGCCTTCGTGGCGGCGG
This sequence comes from Streptomyces sp. CC224B, assembly GCF_030010595.1. Taxonomy (NCBI): domain Bacteria; kingdom Bacillati; phylum Actinomycetota; class Actinomycetes; order Kitasatosporales; family Streptomycetaceae; genus Streptomyces; species Streptomyces sp. CC224B. Next base: position 63,002 of record NZ_JASCXL010000039.1, read on the forward strand.
CCCGCGCCGCCAACCCGCGCGTCGCCGTCGCCGTGCTCCCCGTCATACCCAACGTCCGGGCGCACAACGACCCGCCGTTCGGCGCCGAGGTCCTGCGCTTCAACGACCTCCTCGCGAAGACGGTGGCGGACCTGGACAGCGCCGCCTCGTCCCTGCTGCTCGTCCCGCCGCCCGAGGGGTACGACATCGACGTGGACACGTACGACGGCACGCACCCCAACGAGCGCGGCGAGCGCAGGCTGGCCGAGGCGTTCGCGGCGGCCCTGGCGCGGGAGTGGGACCTCGGGGCGGTGCCCTCCCCGCACTGAGCGGCCCCCGCCGAGCGCCACGTGCCGACCGTCCCGGGATGAGCGCCCCGCGTCGGCCGCCCCGGACGAGCGCCCCGGGACGAGCGCCCCGCGCCGGCCGCCCCGGGCCGATCGTCGGCGCCGCCCCCGCCGTCCGGACCGCCGCCCGCCGCCGCACCGCCGCCTTTCGGCGCCGGGCCCTGGCCGGAAGGCCGACGCCCGGCGCGGCCCCGGCTTCCTACCGTCGGGGCATGACAGCCACCACCCCCCGCAGGGCCCCCGCCGGGACGGGCATGCGCGCCGCCGAGCGGGCCCTCGCGCCCGACCTCGCGCGCGGGCTGATGCTCCTGCTGATCGCGGCCTCCAACACCGCCTTCCACCTGTGGCGGGCCGAGCACGGGCCGGCCGGGTGGCAGCCCGTGGACGGGTCGTGGGCGGACCACGCGGTGCAGTTCACGATGATCGTGGCGCTGGACCTGCGGATCTACCCGCTGTTCGCGTTCCTCTTCGGGTACGGCATGACGCAGGTGTACCTGCGCCAGACGGCGAAGGGCACCTCCGAGCGGGCCGCCGTGGGCATCCTGCGGCGGCGGAGCCTGTGGCTGGTCGTGATCGGGCTCGGGCACTCCTCCCTGCTGATGGCGGGGGACATCGTGGGCTACTACGGCGTGCTCAGCCTCCTCCTCGGCTGGGTCTTCGTGCGCCGCAGCGACCGGGCGCTGAGGTGGTGGATCTGGATCGGTGCCGCGCAGACGGTGGTGTTCGCGGGGACGCCGGTCGTCCTCGCTCTGCTGCGCGGGGAGTTGGGCTCGCTGGGGGACGCGGCAGGCGTGGAGCCGGGGTCCGTCGCGTACGGGGCGGGCGAGGAGAGCTGGCTGGAGGCGGCCCGGACCCGGGGCGGCACGGGGCTGTTCGTGACGTTCGCCGGGGCCCCGCTGTCCCTGCTCGCCGGCGGGTACCTGGTGTTCCTGCTGGGGTTCTGGGCGGCCCGGCGCCGGATCCTGGAGGAGCCGGGCCGCCATCTGCCGCTGCTCCGCCGCACGGCGGTGACCGGCGTGGCGGTGGGCTGGCTGGGCGCGCTGCCCGCGGCGCTCGCGCACGTCGGCGCGATCGACGTACCGGACGACGCGCAGAGCGACGAGGGCGTGCTGATGACGCTGCGGGACGTCACGGGCAACGCGGCGGGGGTCGGCTACGTGGCGGCGGTCGCGCTGTTCGTGACCTGGTGGACGATGCGGCCGGCGCGGCCCACGCCGCTCGGGGCGAAGGTGGTGACGGCGGTCGCGGCCGTCGGCAAGCGGTCGCTCTCCTGCTACCTGGCCCACTCCCTCCTCTTCGCGCCGCTGCTCGCGGCGTGGGGACTCGGCCTCGGCGGCCACCTGCACAGCGCCACGATGGCGCTGGTGGCCCTCGCCGTCTGGCTGGTGACGGTGGCGGGCGCGTACGCACTGGAACGGCGCGGCCGCCGCGGCCCGGTGGAAACACTGCTGCGCCGCCTGACGTACGGCCGCCCCACCGCCCGTGCCGACACCGGGGTCAGGCCCTGACGAGCCGGTTGGCCAGCGTGGACGGGTTCGCGCCCTGGAGGACGACCTGCGCACGGTGGTCCCGCCGGAGGCGTTCCGCCTGGACGCGGCGGGCTGGCTGGGCGGCGCGTGACCGGGTCCGCGTGCGTATCGTTGTACTGCGCGGCCGCCCACGACCGGGGGCCGGGGAGGAGCGCCACGATGACCGTCGTAGAGACCGACAGGATCGAGATGGCCGACAGCGACGCCGAGTGGAGCTTGGACAGATGGTTCGAGCTGATCGAGCGGATGGTCCCCGAGGGAATCAAGGCAGAGGTCGTCGAGGGGGCCGTTTCCATGGTGCCGCAGCGGAACGTGCACTGGCAGATCATCCGGAGGATCCTCTACGCCCTGGACGACAGGTTCGGCCGCGACACGCTGGTGACGACAGACGTCCGCATCGACTTCCCGGGCGACCAGAACGGCTTCTGCCCGGACATGGCGAAGTTCCGCGACGGCGCGGAGACGGACGCGGAAGGCCGCTGGCGCCACGAGGACGTGGAGTTCGTCGCCGAGGTCATCTCCCGGGGCACAGGGATGAACGATTACGGCCCGAAGAAGGCCGCCTACGCCGAAGCCGGTGTTCCCGTCTACCTCGTCGCCGACCCCTACCAAGGCCGCTGCCATGTCTACACCAGCCCCAAGAACGGCGAATACCTCACTGAGTCCAAGTCCGACTTCGGCGACGACATCGACCTGACCGGCACGGCCGTCGACCTCGTCCTCAAGACCGACGGCTTCCCCCGCGACTGACCCTCAACTCCCCCGGTCCTCTTGCGTGATCGCACGCCACATCGTTGGCTTGGGCACCATGAGGTACACGCAGCTTGGACGCACCGGGCTCAAGGTCAGCCGGCTCACGCTCGGGACCATGAACTTCGGGCCGCAGACGAACGAAGCCGACAGCCACGCCATCATGGACGCCGCGCTCGACGCGGGGATCAACTTCTTCGACACCGCCAACACCTACGGCTGGAACAAGAACAAGGGCCGCACCGAGGAGATCATCGGCACCTGGTTCGCCCAGGGCGGCGAGCGGCGCGACAAGGTCGTGCTCGCCACGAAGGTGTACGGCAACATGAGCCCCGACGGGCAGCAGCCCTGGCCGAACCACGACAAGCTGTCCGCGCTCAACATCCGCCGGTCCGTCGAGGCCTCGCTCCGGCGCCTCCAGACCGACTACATCGACCTGTACCAGTTCCACCACATCGACCGGAACACCCCGTTCGAGGAGATCTGGCAGGCCGTCGACGTCCTCGTCCAGCAGGGCAAGATCCTGTACGCGGGCTCCAGCAACTTCCCCGGCTACAAGATCGCCCAGGCCAACGAGACCGCCCGCCGCCTCGGCACCCTCGGCCTGGTCAGCGAGCAGTGCCTGTACAACCTCGCCGAGCGCCGCGCCGAGATGGAGGTGCTGCCGGCCGCCCAGGACTACGGCCTCGGCGTCATCCCGTGGTCCCCGCTGCACGGCGGCCTGCTCGGCGGGGTGCTCAAGAAGGAGGTCGAGGGGGCGCGCCGCACCGAGGGCCGCGCCGCGTCGGCCCTCGCCGACAGCGCGGTCCGGGCGCGGATCCAGGCGTACGAGGACCTGCTCGACAAGCACGGCCTGGAGCCCGGCGAGGTGGCCCTGGCCTGGCTGCTGACCCGGCCCGGCGTCACCGGGCCGATCGTCGGGCCCCGCACGGCCGGCCAGCTCGCGTCCGCGGTCCGCGCCGTGGACCTGGAGCTGAGCGCCGAGCTGCTCGCGTCCCTGGACGAGGTCTTCCCGGGCCCGGGGCCGACCCCGGAGGCCTTCGCCTGGTAGCGGGGTGCGTGCCGGCGGCGGCTACTTCCCGAGGGCCGCCGCCAGCACCACCACGACGAACATCAGCACGAGCACACCGGCCATGATCCGGTTCCTGGTCTTGGGATCCACGCCCTTGAGGTTAACGGGCGGGGCCGGAGCGCCCCGGACCGGGCCCGCGCAGCCCCGCGGCCCGGACCGGCAGGGGCTCCGTACGCGGGGCTCAGCCCCGGCCCAGGGGCCACACGGCGAGGCGCTCGTAGCGGGGCCGGGTCCCGGGCGCCCCGCCCACCGGCAGGTGGCTGCGGACCAGAGCCAGCTCGTCCGCCTCCCAGACCGCGCCCTCGAAGGGCGCCAGCGCCTCCACGTACGGCCGCAGGTCCGCCTCGCCCCGCGCCCGGGCCACCGTGAGGTGCGGGTGGAAACCCCGCCGCGCGTCCACGGCGACGCCCGCCCGCCGGGCACCCGCCTCCGCCCGCCCGGCCAGCAGCCGCAGCGCGGCCACGTCCCCCGCCACCCCGGCCCACAGCGCCCGCCCGCCGAAGTGCCCGCCGCCCCGCAGCATCAGCGGGAACGGCTCGGTGCGCCGCGCCGCCCGCGCGTACCGCGCCTCGAGGTCCGGTACGAGCCCGTCGTCGACCTCACCGAGGAACGCCAGCGTCAGGTGCCACCCCGCACGCTCCGTCCACCGCAACGCCTCGGCCCCGGGCAACCGCCGCACCCCCGCAACCCACATGCCCAGCTCGGCCACCACGGCTTCAGGCGGCAGTACCGCCGCGAAAAGTCTCATGAGCACACCTTTGCAGCGCCCCGAAGGGGCGCGGGGAACTGCGCGAGCAACCACATCCGCCCCGCACCCGAAGGACTACCGCAAGGCCCCGGCCCCTACCCCGGCCCGAGCTTGAGCTTGAGGCCGAGAGTCCAGCCCCTCCCGGGGCACAAAGGCCACGACCCGCTGCCCGCGCCGCAGGTCCACCCGCAGCCGCAGGCCCGCCGCCCGCGCCAGCACCAGCCCCACGCACAGCGAGGCGAGCGCCACCACGAGCCCGCCGACGGCGAAGCTCACGCGGACCCCGTACGCGTCGGTGAGCCAGCCGAAGAGCGGGCCGCCGAACGGCGTGCCGCCGACGAACACCATCATGAACAGGCTCATGACCCGCCCCCGCATCTCGGGGTCGGTGGCCATCTGCACAGAGGAGTTCGCGGTGACGTTGACGGTCAGGCCGAGCGCGCCCACGGGCAGCAGCAGCGCCGCGAAGACGTACGCGCTCGGCACCGCGGCCACGGCGACCAGGGCCACGCCGAACAGCCCGGCGGTGGCGGTGAGCATCCGCAGCCGGGAGGACCGGCGCCGCGCGGCGAGCAGCGCGCCGATCAGTGACCCCGCCGCCATCAGCGTGGTGAAGGCCGCGTACAGGCCGGACCCGCCGTGGAAGACGTCGTCGGCGTACGCGCTCAGCCAGATGGGGAAGTTGAAGCCGAACGTGCCGATGAACCCGATGAGGACGATCGGCCAGATCAGCTCCGGGTGCACGCGCACATAGGCGAGGCCCTCGCGGAGCTGGCCCTTGCCGCGGCGCGGCGCGAGCGGCGTCGGGGTCAGCTCGCCGGTGCGCATCAGCAGCAGGCCGGTGATCGGCGCCAGGAACGACAGGCCGTTCGCCAGGAAGGCCCAGCCGGGCCCGACCGCGGCGGTGAGGACACCCGCGACGGCGGGGCCGATCAGCCGCGCGGACTGGAAGTTGGCCGAGTTCAGGCTGACGGCGTTGCGGACCTGGTCCGGGCCGACGAGCTCGGGGACGAAGGACTGGCGGGCGGGGTTGTCGACGACGGTCACGAGGCCCGTGAAGAACGCCGTCAGGTACACGTGCCAGACCTCTACGTGGCCCGAGAGGGTCATCGCGGCCAGGAAGAGGCCGCCGAGGCCCATCGCGCCCTGGGTGACGAAGAGCAGGTTCCGCTTGGCGAAGCGGTCGGCGATGACACCGCCGTACAGGCCGAAGAGCAGCATCGGCAGGAACTGCATGGCCGTCGTGACGCCGACGGCGGCGGAGGATCCGGTGAGGCTCAGGACCAGCCAGTCCTGGGTGATGCGGGCCATCCAGGTGCCGGTGTTCGACACGACGGCCCCGGCCGCGAAGAGCCGGTAGTTCCGGATCCGCAGCGAGCTGAACATCGAGGTCTTGGCGGGGATCTTCTTGTCGTAGGTGGTCGGTGCGGGGGCGGAGTCTGCTCCGGATCCCGTACTCAACAGGTTCGCCTCCTTGGACGCGGATTACGTACGTAGGTCACTCACGGGCCACTCATCGGTGAGGACGGTGAGGACGGTGAGGACGGGCGGAGCGGGCCCACGGGGGGCCCGCGCGGGCACGGTCACGTGTGCGCCAGCTTCTCGAGCACCGGCGCGGCGGCCCGGAGCTTCTCCCACTCCTCGTCGGACAGCCCCTCCGCCAGCGTCGCGAGCCACGCGTTCCGCTTGCGCCGGCTCTCCTCCAGCATGGCCTCGGCCCGCTCGGTCTGCGTGACCACCTTCTGGCGGCGGTCGTCGGGGTGCGGGTCGAGCCTGACCAGGCCCTTGGACTCCAGGAGCGCGACGATGCGGGTCATCGACGGCGGCTGCACGTGTTCCTTGCGGGCGAGCTCGCCCGGTGTGGCGCTGCCACAGCGGGCGAGGGTGCCGAGCACCGACATCTCGGTGGGGCTCAGCGACTCGTCGACCCGCTGGTGCTTGAGCCGACGGGACAGGCGCATCACGGCGGAGCGCAGCGAGTTCACGGCGGCGGCGTTGTCGCCATGGGAGAGGTCCGGCATGGTCTTTAGAGTAACTCATTACCCAGACTAAGTACCACTCGGTTTCCCCCGGGCGGCGCTCCCGATGCCCGTGATTCCGGGCACAGAACCCTCGCGTCACCCGTACGAGTGAGTCGACGCCGGAAAGCCGCCCGTCCCCCGTCCGTGGACGGCGACCCTGTCCCGCATGGGATCGACAGTGCTCAGCCTGCGGATAGACAGTGAGCTGCACGACCGGCTGCGGCAGCACGCCGCCAAGAGGGGCATGAGCGTCCAGGACTATGTGGTCCGGGCGCTCGTACGGGACGACTTCGACGAACGGTTCAAGACGTCCGTCGAGCGGACGGAGAGGTTCTACGCCTGAGCCGCCGGGTCCCGCCTCGCGGGGCCGGATCCGCCCCGGGGAACGCCGAAGGCGCCGCGCCCGGGCTCGGGACCCGGACGCGGCGCCTCGCGCGAGGCCGCGCCGCGCTAGGTGAGGTCGAGCGCGGGCATCAGGTAGTAGAAGGCGAAGACCGCCGACACGGCGTACATCGCGACCGGCACCTCGCGGCCGCGCCCGGCCGCAAGCCGGAGCACCGTGAAGGTGATGAAGCCCATGCCGATGCCGTTCGTGATCGAGTACGTGAACGGCATCATCAGCATGGTCACGAACGCCGGGATCGCGATCGTGTGGTCGCCCCAGTCGATCTGGCCGATCGAGCCGGACAGGATCAGGAAGCCGACCGCGAGCAGCGCGGGCGTGGCCGCCTGCGAGGGCACCATCGTGGCGAGCGGCGTGAGGAAGAGCGCCACGGTGAACAGGCCGCCGGTGACCACGTTGGCGAGGCCGGTGCGGGCGCCCTCGCCGACGCCCGCGGTGGACTCCACGAAGCAGGTGGTGGCCGAGGAGGACGAGGCGCCGCCCGCGGCGACCGCGATGCCGTCGACGAAGAGGACCTTGTTGATCCCGGGGAAGTTGCCCTTGTCGTCGGTCAGGTGGGCCTCGTCGCCGACGCCCATGATCGTGCCCATCGCGTCGAAGAAGCACGAGAGCAGCACGGTGAAGACGAACAGGATCCCGGTGAGGACGCCGACCTTCTCGAAGCCGCCGAACAGGCTGATCTCGCCGACCAGCCCGAAGTCCGGGGTGGAGACCGGGTTGCCGGGCCACTCGGGGGTCGTCAGGCCCCAGGAGGGCACGTCCGCCACCGCGTGGATGATCATCGCGAGGGCGGTCATGACGACGATGGACAGCAGGATCGCGCCGGGCACCTTGCGCACGAGGAGCACCAGCGTGAGCAGCACGCCGAGGACGAAGACGAGGACCGGCCAGCCGTTGAGGTGGCCGTCGCCGCCGAGCTGGAGCGGCACGGTGGTGTGGGCGGCGTCCGGGATGCGCGAGACGAAGCCCGCGTCGACGAGGCCGATCAGCATGATGAACAGGCCGATGCCGATCGCGATGCCCTTGCGCAGGCCGAGCGGCACCGCGCTCATCACCCGCTCCCGCAGGCCGGTCGCGACGAGCAGCATCACCACGAAGCCCGCGAGCACCACCATGCCCATGGCGTCCGGCCAGGACATCCGGGGCGCGAGCTGGAGCGCCACCACGGTGTTCACGCCGAGGCCGGCGGCGAGGGCGATGGGCACGTTGCCGATGACGCCCATGAGGAGCGTGGTGAACGCGGCCGTCAGCACGGTGGCGGTCACGAGCTGCTTGTTGTCGAGCTGGTGACCGTACATGTCCTTCGCGCTGCCGAGGATGATCGGGTTCAGCACGATGATGTAGGCCATCGCGAAGAAGGTCGCGAAGCCGCCGCGGACCTCCCTCGCCAGGGTGGAACCCCGCTCACTGACCTTGAAGTACCGGTCCAGACCCCCCTGCGGAGCGTTCGGCGGCGGGGAGTCGACCGGGGCGGGGGTCGAGGGGGGCATGCGGGACCTCGTGACCTGAGTGACTGGGGGTGACTGGAGTGGCTGGGTGACTGGGGTGACTGCGGTGATCAGAATGTGCCGAGCCTGCGCGATCTTGTACGTTCATACGAGCGCAACCGGCCATACAGAAGCCGTTTCAGTATGAATACATGAGACCGAATTGGCTATCTCCGCGCGTAGACCCCTAGGGGGATCGCGCGGACCTCCCGGGGGGAGCGGAAAGCCGACGAGCCCGCCCGGGCCCCGGCCCCCTTCCCGTCCGAGGCCCCGGGGCCAGGAATAAGCTGGGGCGCATGGCGAAGTGGACACCGAAGCACGAGGCGCCGGAGCCCCTGGAGGGGCCCGTCGTCGCCACCATCACCGGCGGCACGATCCTCTGGTTCGTCCTCTTCCTGGTCCAGCTGCCGTTCTACGGCTGGTTCGACGACCGCGGCTCCACGTGGTGGGTGTGGACCTGCCTGGCCGGCGGCGGCCTCGGTCTGATCGGCGTCTGGTACGTGCGCAGGCGGGACGCGGCGATCAAGCGCGCGGCGAACGCGTCTCCACCCCCCGCCGTACGGGATGCGACCTGAGGACAAACCCCCTCCTACTGTGGTCGGATCTTTGCGGGATTCGAGGGGTGGAGCCCCACCGCCCGCCGTACCGTCGAGACCATGACGCACATCGACGCGGGCGCTGAGCTGGACCCGGTCCACCCGGTGGCGCCTCCCCCGGGACGAGCCACGGGACTGACGTCGGCCGAGGTCGCCGAGCGGGTCGCCCGCGGCGAGGTCAACGACGTACCGGTCCGCAGCAGCCGCTCCACGACCGAGATCATCCGCGGGAACGTCTTCACCCGCTTCAACGCGATCATCGGCGTGCTCTGGGTGATCATGTTGTGTGTCGCACCGATCCAGGACAGCCTCTTCGGCTTCGTGATCGTCGCCAACACCGGCATCGGCATCATCCAGGAGCTGCGCGCCAAGAAGACCCTCGACGGCCTCGCGGTGATCGGCGAGGCGAAGCCGACGGTGCGGCGCGACGGTGTGGCCGCGGAGATCTCCACCTCCGAGATCGTCCTCGGCGACCTGGTGGAGCTGGGCCCCGGCGACAAGATCGTCGTGGACGGCGAGGTGGCCGAGGCCGACGGCCTGGAGGTCGACGAGTCCCTGCTGACCGGTGAGGCCGACCCGGTCCTGAAGAAGCCCGGCGACAAGCTGATGTCGGGCTCCTTCGTGGTCGCGGGCGGCGGCGCGTTCACCGCGACGAAGGTGGGCCGCGAGGCGTACGCCGCGCAGCTCGCGGAGGAGGCGAGCCGTTTCACGCTCGTCCACTCCGAGCTGCGCTCGGGCATCTCCACGATCCTGAAGTACGTGACGTGGCTGATGGTCCCCACCTCGATCGGCCTCGTCATCTCCCAGCTCGTCGTCAAGGACGACAACTTCAAGGAGTCGATCGCCTACACGGTCGGCGGCATCGTCCCGATGATCCCCGAGGGCCTGGTCCTGCTCACCTCGGTGGCCTTCGCGATCGGCGTCATCCGGCTCGGGCGCAAGCAGTGCCTGGTGCAGGAGCTGCCCGCGATCGAGGGCCTGGCCCGCGTCGACACCGTCTGCCTGGACAAGACGGGCACCCTCACCGAGGGCGGCATGGACGTCACCGAGCTGCGGCCCCTGGGCGACGCGGACGAGGCGTACCTGCGCAAGGTCCTGGGCGCCCTCGGCGAGTCCGACCCGCGCCCCAACGCCTCTCTCCAGGCCATCATCGACGCCTACCCCGACAGCGAGGAGTGGCGCTGCACCGAGTCGCTGCCGTTCTCCTCCGCCCGCAAGTACAGCGGCGCGAGCTTCAGCGAGGGCGACGGCGAGAACTCCACCTGGCTCCTCGGCGCGCCCGACGTGCTGCTGCCCGACGGGGACCCGGCGCTCGACGAGGTCGGCCACCTCAACGAGCAGGGCCTGCGCGTGCTGCTGCTCGCCCGCGCGGCCGGGGACCTCGACGCCCCGGACGTCGCCTCCGGGGCGCGGCCCGCGGCCCTGGTCGTCCTGGAGCAGCGGCTGCGCCCCGACGCCGCCGACACCCTGCGCTACTTCGAGGAGCAGAACGTCCAGGCCAAGGTCATCTCCGGGGACAACGCGGTCTCGGTCGGCGCGGTGGCGGCGAAGCTGGGGCTGCCCGGCGCGGAGAACACGGTGGACGCCCGCCGGTTGCCCGCCGAGCGGGGCGAGATGGCCGGCGAGCTGGACGCCAACGCGGTCTTCGGCCGCGTGAGCCCGCAGCAGAAGCGGGACATGGTCGGGGCGCTGCAGTCCAAGGGCCACACGGTCGCCATGACGGGCGACGGCGTCAACGACGTGCTGGCCCTGAAGGACGCCGACATCGGCGTCTCCATGGGCTCCGGCTCCGAGGCGACCCGCGCGGTCGCCCAGATCGTGCTGCTGAACAACAGCTTCGCGACGCTGCCGTCGGTGGTGGCCGAGGGCCGCAGGGTCATCGGCAACATCACCCGCGTCGCCACGCTGTTCCTGGTCAAGACCGTCTACTCGGTCGTGATCGCGCTCCTGGTGGTCTGCTCGCAGGTGGAGTACCTCTTCCTGCCCCGCCACCTGACCCTGCTGTCCACCCTGACGATCGGCGTCCCGGCCTTCTTCCTGGCCCTGGCCCCCAACAAGGAGCGCGCCAAACCCCACTTCGTCCGCCGGGTCATGCGCTACGCCCTGCCCGGCGGCATCGTCGCGGCGCTCGCCACCTTCGCGACGTACCTGCTGGCCCGCCACCACTACACGGGCGAGGGCGCCCGCGAGGCCGAGACCAGCGCGGCCACGCTCACGCTCTTCCTGGTCTCCCTCTGGGTCCTGGCGATCATCGCCCGCCCGTACACCTGGTGGCGGATCGGCCTGGTGGCCACGATGGGCCTCGGCTTCCTGCTCGTCCTGACCGTCCCCTACCTCCAGGACTTCTTCGCCCTGAAGCTGGTCGGTACGACGCTGCCGTGGGCGGCGGTCGGCGTCGCGGCGGCCGCGTCGGCCGTGATCGAACTGGCCTTCCGCCTGGTCGACCGCCGCGTACCGGCGTAGCCCCGGGCCACGCCGGCCGCCGCCCCGGGGCGGCGGCCGGCGACACGTCAGCGCACGTCGACGGCGTCGCCCGCGGAGGTGACGGCCGGGGTCGTCGAGGACCCGGCGAAGACGTACCGGAAGGTGCCGTCGGCCGAGGCCTTCACGGTGGTCCTCAGCTTGCCCCGGGCGTCGGTCTTCACCGTCTTCACGGTGGTGTAGGCGCTCGCGCCCTTCTTCTTGAACTGCAGCTTCACCGGCTGCCCGGTGTACCCGGCGTACGTCCGCGTCTCCCAGTTCGCCCGCGTCAACGCACCCGCGACCGTGAGGGCCTTGCCCTTCTTCACCGGCTCCGGGGACGCGTTGACCGTCAGCCTGGCGGCGCGCTTGACGGAGAACTTCTCGTACGAGTCGAGGACGATCATGTCGTCGTCCTCGCCGTGCGCGTAGGCGAAGACCTTCCATCCACCGGCGAGGGAGTTCTTCTTCACGTTCGTCCTCGGGTCGGCGAGGACGGTGCCTCGACAGGTGAGCGTCTTCGCGTTCACCTCCGTGCACCGCAGACCGGAGTTCTCGTCGAAGAGCATTGTGCCGTCGGCCTCGGCGTACCGCGGCCCGTGCCACAGGATGGCACCGGCGACACGGACGCCGTCCGGATCAGTCGCGGTGACCGAGACGGTGACCTTCTTCGCGGAGGTGCCCACCACCACGTCCTTGCCGCCGTTGACGGTGACATCGGTGATCCGGGTGTCCCCGTCGATCTCGTCCGCGTGCGCGGCCGGAACGGCGAGGGCGGACAGGGCCAGAGCGCCGGTGAGCGCGGCCACGGTGGCGCGTATGCGCATGTGATTCCCCAGGTGGAGAAGGGAAGCCCCACGTGCCTGGAGCGGCACGTGGGGCTCCGGTGATCGAGGAGCCTGTTGACTCGCAGGATCAGACATGCGACGGGTGTCACCGGTTGTACGCCGATGCTCAACTCACCGTAAAACCGTGCGGAGTCAGGGGTTGGGGGCCTCGTCAGCGCACGTCGACGGCGTCGCCCGTGGAGGTGACGGCCGGGGTCGTCGAGGACCCGGCGAAGACGTACCGGAAGGTGCCGTCGGCCGAGGCCTTCACGGTCGCCTTCAGCTTGCCCCGGGCGTCGGTCTTCACCGTCTTCACGGTGCTGTAGGCGCTCGCGCCCTTCTTCTTGAACTGCAGCTTCACCGGCTGCCCGGTGTACCCGGCGTACGTCCGCGTCTCCCAGTTCGCCCGCGTCAACGCACCCGCGACCGTGAGGGCCTTGCCCTTCTTCACCGGCTCCGGGGACGCGTTGACCGTCAGCCTGGCGGCGCGCTTGAC
>NZ_JASCXL010000040.1:0-74423 GCF_030010595.1 Streptomyces sp. CC224B
ACGCCCGGGCCGCGCGGTCGGTCGCGGCGGGCGGCTCCGGCGGCGACGGGCCGGGCGACGCCGTGCCCGTCGGCAGCGGTGGCTCCGCAGGGGCCGGGCCCGGTGTGTCCGGCGCGGGCGCGACCGCCCTGGCGGGTGAGCTGGAACCTGTCGGCCCCGGCGCGGGCGCGGCCGGGGCGAGCGGACCCGGGACGTCCGGACTTGAGACCTCCGGGCTCGGGACGTCCGGGCTCGGGACGTCCGGGCCCGGGACATCCGGGCTTGAGACATCCAGGCTCGGGACGTCCGGGCCCGGGACATCCAGGCTTGGGGCATCCGGACCCGGGACGTCCGGGCTTGAGACATCCGGGCTCGGGACATCCGGGCTCGGGACGTCCGGACCCGGGACGTCCGGACCCGGAGCGTCCGAAGCGCTCGGAGTGCCCGTGTCACCTGGGCGTGGCGTGGCCACCGGGACGCCGCCCGTGGGCTGGGCCGCGCCCGCCGACCTCGGCGCCCCCGCCACCTTCGTCCTGCTCCGGCACGGCGAGACCCCGCTGACGCCCGAGAAGCGGTTCTCCGGCAGCGGCGGGAGCGATCCCTCCCTGTCGGACATCGGCCGCGAGCAGGCCGTCCGCGTCGCCGCCGCGCTGGCCGCGCGCGGCACCGTGCAGGCCGTCGTCTCCTCGCCGCTGCTGCGCTGCCAGGAGACCGCCCGCACCGTCGCCGCCCGGCTCGGCCTCGACGTCCACCTGGAACCGGGCCTGCGCGAGACCGACTTCGGCGCCTGGGAGGGCCTCACCTTCGCCGAGGTGCGCGAGCGCCACCCCGACGAGCTGACGGCCTGGCTCGCCTCGCCGCACGTCGCCCCGCCCGGCGGCGAGTCCTTCGCCGAGGTCACGAGCCGCGTCTCGGCCGCGCGCGACAGGCTCCTCGCCGCGTACGCGGGCCGTACGGTCCTCCTGGTCACGCACGTCACGCCGGTCAAGACCCTCGTACGCCTCGCGCTCGGCGCACCGCCCGAGTCCCTGTTCCGGATGGAACTCGCGGCGGCGTCGCTGTCGGCGGTGGCGTACTACGCGGACGGCAACGCGAGCGTGCGGCTCCTGAACGACACCGGCCACCTGCGCTGACCGCCCGGGCCGCGGGCTCCGTGCTCGGCCGAGGGCGGTCCGGGAACCCTCAGCCCAGGCCCGCCGCCTCGCGGGCCAGGGACTCGACGCGGGCCCAGTCCGCCGCCCCGACCGCCTCGGCGGGCAGCATCCAACTGCCGCCCACGCAGGCGACGTTGGGCAGTTGCAGGTACGAGGGGGCGGACGCGGCCGTGATGCCGCCCGTCGGGCAGAAGCGGGCCGCGGGCAGCGGGCCCGCGAGCGACTTCAGATACGCGATGCCGCCCGCCGCCTCGGCCGGGAAGAACTTCATGTCCCGCACCCCGTGCTCCAGCAGCGCCAGCACCTCCGACGCCGTGGAGACGCCCGGCAGGAACGGCACCCCCGACTCCCGCATCGCGCCCAGGACCGACTCCGTCCAGCCCGGGCTGACCAGGAACCGCGCCCCCGCGCCCACCGCGTCCTCCACGTGGCCGGGCGAGGTGACGGTGCCCGCGCCCACCACGGCCTCCGGGACCTCGGCGGCGATCGCCCGGATCGCGTCCAGCGCGGCCGGGGTCCGCAGCGTGACCTCGATGGCGGTCAGGCCGCCCGCGACGAGCGCTCGCGCGAGCGGTACGGCGGTGTGGGCCGTGTCCACGACGACGACGGGGACGACGGGGGCCAGGTCCAGGGCGGAGCCCTTGGCGGCGACGGGGGAGTTCATGCAGGCATCGTGCCCTCCCGCCACCACCCTCCGCAAAGCCCGTTGCGCCTCCTGCAACAGGCGTCCGCCCGCTCGGGCCACGTCCCGCCGCCCGGCCGCGACCGGGCACCGGCGGGGTGGCTAGTGGATGTCCCGGACCACCACGTCCAAGGACCAGGGGCGCCCCGGCTTCGACGGGGGCTCGGCCTCCACCACGTGGCCGAGGTCCCGCAGGGCCTCCACCAGCTCGGCGGGGGACGCCGGGGCCGCTCCGGCGGTCAGCAGGGAGCGCACCACGCGCCCCTTGGTGGCCTTGTTGAAGTGCGAGACCACGGAGCGCTTCTCCACGCCGTCCACCAGCCGCGCGTGCAGCACCCGCACCGTCGCCGTCCGCCCGGCGACCTCCCCCTTCGGCTTCCACGCGGCCGCGTACGCCGCCGACCGCAGGTCCAGGACGAGCCCGTCCCCGGCGGCCTCGGGCAGCACGGACGCCATCGGCCCGCGCCAGTGCGCGGCCAGCGCGCCGAGGCCCGGCAGCTTCACGCCCATCGAGCAGCGGTAGGACGGGATGCGGTCGGTGACGGAGACCGCTCCCCACAGCCCGGAGAAGACCAGCAGCGAGCGCCCCGCCCGCCGCTTCGCCGCGGCGTCGAGCGAGGCCAGGTCGAGCGCGTCGTACAGGACGCCGGTGTAGATCTCACCGGCCGGCCGGGCCCCGGCGGTACGCAGGGCGGCGTTCTTCGCGACCTCGCCGCGCAGCCCCTCGCTGAGGCCGAGGACCTCCCGCGCCTTCTCCTCGTCGGCGGCGCACAGGTCGACGAGCTCGTCGAGGACGGCGGCGCGGGCCTCGGCCAGCCCCGGCAGCGACAGCGACGCGAGCTCGAGCGGTGCTCCGTGCCCGGAGTCGGCCTTGCCCTCGGACGGTGGCAGCAGGACGAGCACGGGGTTCTCCTTACGGTGGTGCGGGTGGGGCTCGGCCCCGGCGACAGCGTACGGGGTACCGGGGCCCGGCCCCGGGCGCCCCTTCCGCCCCGGTGGGTGCGGGGCTTCCTCCTCCCGCCCGCCCACCCCTCTCCATCGCGCCGGCGCGCTCGTCCTCAAACGCCGGACGGGCTGGGTCTCTCTCGCCGTTGTCGGCTGAGCGCTGGGTGGGGCGTCCGTTACCGCATCGCGCCGGCGCGCTCGTCCTCAAACGCCGGACGGGCTGGAAGCCCTGCCGGGCGGACTGATGTCCTCGCCGGACGGGCTGAAAACCCCTGCCGGGTGGCCGAACGGCCGGGGTCCGGGTGCCGGGTCTTGGGGGTGGGCCTACGCTCGGGGCATGCCCCGGCGTCGTCTTCGTGTGTCCGGCGCGGCCGAGGCCCCGCTGCGGGGCGCGCTGCGTGAGCTGCGGGTGCGGCTCGGGGTGCCGGAGGCGTTCCCGGACGGGGTGCTCGCGGCGGCGGAGCGGGCCGTGGCGGCCCCGCGCCTGCCGCAGGCGGACGCGACCGACATCCCCTTCTTCACGGTCGACCCGCCGGCCTCCGTCGACCTCGACCAGGCGGCGCACCTGTCGCGGCGGGCGGGCGGCGGCTTCCGCGTGCGGTACGCGATCGCGGACGTCGCGGCGTACGTCACCCCGCACGGCCCGCTGGACGCGGAGGCCCACCGCCGCGTCACCACCCTGTACTTCCCGGACGAGAAGGTCCCGCTGCACCCCGCCGCGATCAGCGAGGGCGCGGCCAGCCTGCTGCCCGGCCGGACCCGCCCGGCGCTCCTGTGGACGGTCGACCTGGACGCGGACGGCCGTACCGAGTCCGCCGACGTGCGCCGCGCCCTGGTCCGCAGCCGCGCCAAGCTCGACTACGACGGCGTGCAGCGAGCCGTCGACGCCGGTACCGCCGAGGAGCCCCTCGCGCTGCTCGCGGAGGTAGGGCGGCTGCGCGAGCGGCTGGAGGCCGAGCGCGGCGGCATCTCCCTCGACGTGCCCGAGCAGGAGATCGTCCGCGGCCCGGACGGCGGGGCGTACGAGCTCGCCTACCGCGCGCCCCTGCCCGCCGACGGCTGGAACGCCCAGCTCTCCCTGCTCACCGGCATGGCCGCCGCGCGGCTCATGCTCGACTCGGGCACGGGCGTGCTGCGGACGCTGCCCACCGCCCCCGACGGCGCGGTCGGCCGCCTGCGCCGCACCGCGCGGGCCCTGCGCGTCGACTGGCCGCGCCACCTGCCGTACGCCGCACTCGTCCGCTCCCTCGACCCGCGCCTGCCGCACCACGCCGCGTTCCTCCAGGAGTGCACGACGCTGCTGCGCGGCGCCGGGTACACGGTGTTCAGCGGCGGCGAGGTCCCCGAGCTGACGACCCACGCCGCCGTGGCCGCGCCGTACGCGCACTGCACCGCGCCGCTGCGCCGCCTCGCCGACCGGTACGCGGGCGAGCTGTGCCTGGCCGCGTGCGCGGGCACGGCGCCGCCGGAGTGGGTGCTCGCGGCGCTGCCGGAGCTGCCCGGGGAGATGGCGGAGGGCACGCGCCGCGGCAACACCGTGGAGCGCGCCTGCGTGGACCTCGTCGAGGCCGCGCTGCTCCAGGACCGCGTCGGCGAGGTCTTCGACGCGGTCGTGGTGGACGTGAAGGAGCGCCGCCCGGCCGTCGGCACCGTCCAGTTGACCGACCCCGCGGTCGTCGCCCGCGTCGAGTCCCCCGCGGAGCCGCTGCCGCTGGGGGAGCGCGTCCGGGTCCGCCTCGCGCGGGCGGACCCCGCCGCGGCGACGGTCCTGTTCACCCCCGCGTGACGGGCCCCCGCGGCCCCCAGCGGAAGGGCTCCCCGCGTCCCGGGCGCCCGCGTGCGCTGTCCCCGCTTCCGCCTTGGGCCGTGTCCTCAGGCCGCGCACCCCTCCGCCGGACGCGCCGGGGCGTCCGCCTCACCGGTCAGGGCGTCCGCCGCGCGCGCGGCGGGAACCTCCGCCCGCGGCCGCCGCAGCGCGTCGACCAGGGCCCGCGGATCGTCGGCGTGCAGCCGCACCACGCGCGCGGTCGCCCGGCGCCCCAGCGGTCGTACGAACTCCACCGGGTGGGTGAGTTCGACGGTGACGGTCGTCTGGTTGCCGACGGCGACGTCGAGCGTGCCGTCGTCGCCGATCCGGATCGCGCGGCCCTCGGGGAAGCGGTGGTCCACACGCGCGCGGGCGACGGCCGATGCGGGGACGCGCAGGTCGAGCAGGTGGCCGTAGCGCACCCGCAGCGACCCGTCCGGGGCCACCACGTGGGGCCGCGTGACACAGGCCGCGTGCAGCGCGAGGCACTGCGCCACCGTGTACACGTCCACGAACAGCAGCGCACCGTGCACGAGCGGCCAGGGGACGACGAGCGCGAGCGCGGCCGTCTCGACGACGCAGAGGAACGTGAAGGCGAGCAGCGTCGCGGTCTGCGGTCCGGTGTACGCCGCCGCGTGGCCGTCACCGCCGACGCCGTGGCGCCGCCGCGCCATCCACAGCCCGAGGCTCTGGAACCCCCGCAGCTCGTGGCCCGCGAGCCGCCGCAGCAGGCGTACTCCGTCCCGCGTCACACCGACCACCCCGCCTTCCCGGTGAGCTGCTTGAGCATGTGCCGTACGGCCGCCGCCTGGGCGGGCGCGAAGTCGTCGAGGAAGGCGTCGCCGAAGGCGGCGCTCGGGGCGCCGCGCCCCTCCGGCTCCTGGCGGTCCTCGCCCCCGTGTACGAGGACCGCCAGGATGTCGCGCGGTACGAGGTCGGCGAGCTCCTGGCCGAGCGGCTCCACCCGGGGGTCGTCCACGGGGGCGTCGGCCAGCTCGTCGAGCCGTGCGTACGCCTGGTGCAGCCGGGCGGCGAGCTCCTGGTCGTCGGCGAGCTGCCGCAGTACCAGGTAGAGGCGCTCGCGGACGCCGTCGTCGGCCACGGTGTCGAACAGGGCGAGGTGTTCCAGGTCCTTGGCGGCGCTCGCGGAGTCGGCCGGCCACAGCCGCGCGAACAGTTCCGCGAGCTTCGGCGAGACCGGCCCGTTGTCGGGAAGCAGCCCGTCCCGGGACATCCGCAGCAGCTCGGCCAGCCGGGCCCGGCGCTCCCTGATCGCCGCCTCCTGCCGTGCCAGGTCCTCGTCCAGCTCCGCGAGCACTTCGGTCAGCTCCCGCCCGGCGTCGTCCGCGAGCACGTCCCGCACCTCGTCGAGCCCGAGCCCCAGCTCGGTCAGCCGCTTGATCCGGGCCAGCACGATGGCCTCGCGGAGCCCGTACGAGCGGTACCCGTTGGGCAGCCGTACGGGCTCGGCCAGCAGCCCGAGGTGGTGGTAGTGGCGGATGGCGCGCGTGGTCAGCCCGACGGCGGCCGCGATCTCTCCGATGCGCATGCCTTTCAGTAGAAACGTTGACGCTGCGGCAAGGTCAAGCGACGGGACCCGAGGCGCTGACCCTGAGGACCCTCGCGCGGCCCCAGGAGGCCGAGGCGTGAGACGTGGTTGAACGCCCCCCGGCTGCCTGCGGCATGCTTTCGGCCAGGACGCGGAGGAGGCCGGGAGGGGGGTGAGGGGATGCACGGCCGACTGGGCACGAACGGCGGCGAACGTAGCGACGCGGACGACGAAGGCACAGGCACGGACGCCGGACGCGCGGACACTGGACGCACGGACGCCGGACGCGCGGACGTCGGACGCAACGACGGAGGCGACAACAGAGGCGACGACAGACGCAACGACAGACGCAACGACAGAAGCAACGACAGAAGAGACAGGAACGGCGAACGCGCGGTGTGGACCCGGGCCCCGCTCGGCGGCGGCGCGACGCTCGACCTGCTCACCGCCCGCTTCGACCGGCACCGCTACGCCCCGCACTGCCACGAGGAGTTCACGGTCGGCGTCTGCGTGGCGGGCAGGGAGATCATCGACTACCGGGGCGGGCGCCTGGACGTGGGCGCGGGCGCTGTCGTCGTCCTCGCCCCCGGGGAGACCCACACCGGCCGCCCCGCGCCGGGCGACGACGGCTACGCGTACCGCGCGATCTACCCGGCGCCGCGGCTGCTCGCCGAGGCCACCCGCGGTCTGCCGCACTTCAGGGAGGCGGTGGTGGACGACAGGGAACTGGCGTCGGCCCTGTACGCGGCGCACACCGCGCTGAGCGGGGACGCGGCGACCGACTCCCTGGCCGCCTTCACCGCCGAGTCGCGCCTGGCCTGGCTGCTCAGCACCCTCGCGCACCGCCACGGCAGCGCGCGCCCGGCCCCGGACGCGGTCCCGGGCGCGGCCGCCCTCGCGCGGGCGGTGCGCGACCGTCTCGCGGAGGACCTGCGCACCCCGCCCTCCCTCGCCGAGCTGGCCGCCGAGACGGGCCTGTCCCGGTACCAGTTGCTGCGCGCCTTCCGTACGACGATGGGGATGCCGCCGTACGCCTGGCTGGCCCAGCACCGCGTCGCGCGGGCCCGCGGTCTCCTGGAGGCGGGGCACCGGCCCGCGGAGGTCGCGGGCCTGGTGGGCTTCGCCGACCAGGCGCATCTGACGCGCTGGTTCCGCAGGGTGACGGGGGTGACCCCGGCGGCGTACCGCACCAGCGTGCGCCCCGGCGGGCCCGCCGCCGAGGGGCGCAACACCGTTCAAGACGCCGCCCCCTGACCGGGCTCACACTGCGGGCATGACGGCACGAGGCTGGTTCCTGTTCTCGCTCATGGGTGTCCTGTGGGGCATCCCGTACCTGATGATCAAAGTGGCCGTCGACAGCGACCTGTCGCCGTCGATGGTGGTGTTCACGCGCTGTGCGCTGGGGGCGGCGCTGCTGCTGCCCTTCGCGCTGCGCCAGGGCGGACTGGGGGGCGTCCTGCGGACCCACTGGCGGCCCATGCTCGCCTTCGCCTGCGTCGAGATCCTCGGCCCCTGGTGGACCCTGACCGACGCCGAGCGGCACCTGTCGAGCTCGACGGCGGGCCTGCTGATCGCCGCGGTCCCGATCATCGGCGCCGTCCTCGCCCGCTTCTTCGGCGACGCCGAACGCCTCGGCAGGCGCCGCCTCACCGGGCTCACCCTCGGCTTCGCGGGGGTCGCGGTGCTCACCGTGCCGCACCTGACGGGCGGCGACGCCTGGTCGCTCACCGAGGTCCTGATCACGGCGCTCGGCTACGCCACGGCCCCGCTGATCGTGGCCCGCCACCTCAGGAAGGTGCCCACGCTCCAGCTCATCGCCCCCTGCCTGACGCTGGCGGCGCTGGTGTACGCCCCCGCGGCGGCGGCGACGTGGCCCGCCGAGGTCCCCGACGACAAGACCCTCGCGGCGCTGGCGGGCCTGGGCGTCATCTGCACGGCGCTGGCCTTCGTGGTCTTCCTCGAACTCATCCACGAGGCGGGCCCGACGCGCGCGGTGGTCTTCACGTACGTCAACCCGGCGGTGGCGGCGCTCGCGGGCATGGCGTTCCTCTCCGAACACCTCACCCCGTCGTTCTGGGCGGCCTTCACGCTGATCCTGGCGGGCTCGTTCCTGGCCACGGCGGCCTCCGGACCGCGGTCCCCGGCGTGGCGGGTACCATGGTCGGCACGGCAGACGAGCCGGGCGGACGGCCGCGTGGAGGCCCTGGTGGACCTCCCCGAGGAACGTCCGGGCTCCACAGGGCAAGGTGGTGGCTAACGGCCACCCGGGGTGACCCGCGGGACAGTGCCACAGAAAGCAGACCGCCGGGGACCTCGGTCCTCGGTAAGGGTGAAACGGTGGTGTAAGAGACCACCAGCGCCTGAGGTGACTCAGGCGGCTAGGTAAACCCCACCTGGAGCAAGGTCAAGAGGAGACACCCCGGTGTCTCTGCGCGGACGACCGAGGGCTGCCCGCCCGAGTCCGCGGGTAGACCGCACGAGGCCGACAGCAATGCCGGCCCTAGATGGATGGCCGTCGCCCCGACCGCCGCGAGGCGACCGGGGAACAGAACCCGGCGTACAGCCCGACTCGTCTGCCTTTACGCCTCTGACCAGCACATTCGCTGCGATCAAGGGCTTGTCCGCCTGCTCGGACATCCCGCTTCTACCTGGGAGTTCCCGGGAGTTCCCGCGCGGATGTGCACTGGATGTGCACTGGTCTCAGTCCCACACGCCCTACCCAGCAGCCCTGGGTGGGGCGTTTTCGCGTACCGGGCGCCACGCGTGATCGCCGATGACGTTGAAAGGAGGCTGTCGATGTCGAGCGCTGAGCACCGCCGTCCCCGTACTGCCGGTCCGCCGGAGACCGAAGCGGTGCGGTCCAGGGGTGGGACACAGCGGCGAGCACCTCAAGAGGAAGCCGGCCTGCACCTATGGGTGCGCCGTCTGTGTGCCTTGGTCGTGGCAGGAGTCGCCGCATACGCCTCATATGTGCATCAACGGGAGTTCGCCCTTCTAGGTGGGGCAGACGCGGCCAGTGCGGCGCTATGGCCGTTGTCGGTCGACGGGCTTCTGCTGCTGTCGACAGTGGGCCTCTTGGCGCGCCCCGCCCCCGCTGGCACACACCGCCGCGGCGTGCTGTGGCT
Organism: Streptomyces sp. CC224B; assembly: GCF_030010595.1. NCBI lineage: Bacteria > Bacillati > Actinomycetota > Actinomycetes > Kitasatosporales > Streptomycetaceae > Streptomyces > Streptomyces sp. CC224B. The sequence continues at coordinate 9,242 of NZ_JASCXL010000040.1, forward strand.
GGCGTTCCTGCTCGGCATCGTCGTCTCGCTCGCGGCGAACATCGCAGCGGCGCCTGCCCTGGCCTGGAAACCGGTGCTAGTGGCAGGGTGGCCTCCCGTAGCACTGCTGCTCGCCGTCGAGCTCCTGGCGCACCGCCCGGGGCAGTGGACCGAGGTCCGCGCACTCGGCGACGAGGCGAACGAGGACGGTGAAGGCGGATCCGATGCGAGCGATCCGTTGTTCGAGCAGGCGCTGCGCTTGGACGCCCGTAATTGGGAGCTGCGCCGGCGTCCGATCTCGGCCGAGGCCTTGCGGAAGGAACTGCGCATCGGTGCGAGCCGCTCGAGGAAATTGGTCGCGATGGTGCGAGCTGACCCGAACGGTTGAGCGCCCGAGACGGGCCCCGGGTTCCGACGGATCTTGCGTCCGGGCCTGACGAGCCGGTCAGCTTTTCTGAGATCTGACCCCAAGGCCCCGGCTCCCCGGATGCGGGTCGCCCCGGAGCCGGGTCTCCTTGAAATCTATCGGTCTATACTGCGGCGGCGGTTAACGTTCATTCATGGACGATTCCCTCTCGTTCGAGAGCTTCCTCGCGGGAGCCAAGAAGGCCGCGCATCGGGCCATGGACGGCCACGGTCGTGGTGAGTACGACGAGTTCGCGTGCAGCCTGGAGCTCAACACGCAACAAGAGATCTTTGCATCCGGGGTTCGCGTGAGCGCTCTTACGGTCCCGAACCAGGCGGGCAACATCACGCTCGGTGAGACGTACGCCGGTTGACCGAGCTCTCCCGAAGCGCCGGTCCTCTGCCGGACCTTTCGTACGTGACCATGCTTCGTTGAACCTTTCCGCCGGTGCTGATCAGGAGCTCGGCGCGAGCGGTCGGCTATCTACTCAGGCGCCCGTGAATGCTGTCGAGCGACACTGCTGGCGTGGTGGGGCCTGAGGAACCACTTCCGAGCCGAAGCCAGCCACCAGGTGCCGCAGAAGGCGAGGACGACGCCGACCGCGATGGGGGCGTAGTTGAAGGTCTTGGCGGTGATCGGTGAGCTCTGCGGGAGCATGAACAGCACCGTGATGACCAGGACCCAGGCGACGGCGACGGTGCCGATGATGGTGGACCAGGAGCCGAGGTGCCAGGGGCCGCGTTCGAACCGGTCGCCCTGCCGCAGCCGGAGGTAGGTCGGAATCACGTAGGCGATGTACAGGCCGATGGTGGCGATGGAGGTCACGGCCGCGTACGCGGTGTTGTTCCAGAGGTAGGGCAGGCCGAGGGCGAAGGCGCCGCCGGTGGCGAGCCAGACGGCGTGGGTGGGGGTGCGGGTGCCCGGGTGGAGCTTGTGCCACGTCGTGGAGAAGGGCAGCGCGCCGTCGCGGGAGAAGGCGTAGATCATGCGGGAGTTGGCGGTCACCGAGGCCATGCCGCAGAACAACTGGGCGACGATGATGACGAGCAGCAGCCACTTGCCGGTCGCCGCGCCGAGGGCGTCCATCAGGATCTGCGCCGGAGGTACGCCGGTGCTTGATTCGAGGGCGCCGGTGTAGGAGCGGATGGCGTAGGTGAAACCGAAGAGAAGAACGAACCCGGCTACCAGGGAGACGAGGATCGAGCGGACGATGCCCTTGGGCCCCGCGACCGCGGCGTCGATGGTCTCCTCGGTCATATGGGCGGAGGCGTCGTAGCCGGTGAAGGTGTACTGCGCCATCAGCAGCCCGATCAGCACCACGTAGGCGGTCGAGCTGAAGCCGGTGTTGTTGGTGACTTCGCCCAGAACGAAGTGGACGGATTGGTGGTGGTCGGGGACGAAGACGAGAGCGCCACTGATGGCGAGAACGCCGGTGATGTGCCACCAGATGGAGATCTCGTTGAGGAAGGCGACGATGCGCACGCCGAAGGTGTTCAGGATGCCGTGCAGGATGAGGATGGCTCCGAACAGTGTGATCGTGTGCCCCGGGGTGGCGGCGTAGCCGAATTGCAGATCGAGCAAGGCGTTGAGGAAGGTGGCGGCGCCGAAGTCGATGCCCGCGGTGACCGCGATCTGCCCCAGGGTGTTGAACCAGCCGGTGAACCACGCCCACGCCGCCGCTGACCGTTCGGGCGCCATGCGGTGCGCCCAGAAGTAGAGGCCGGCGCTGGTCGGGTAGGAGGAGCAGACCTCGGCCATGGAGAGGCCCACGAAGAGGGTCATCAGGCCGACGAACAGCCAGCCCCACATGATGACGGCGGGGCCGCCGGTATTCATGCCGTAGCCGTAGAGGGTCATGCAGCCGGACAGGATGGAGATGATCGTGAAGCTGACGCCGAAGTTGGCGCGGCCGGACATGGAGCGCGACAGGGTCTGCCGGTAGCCGAGCTGCCGCAGGCGCTCTTCGTCCGAGACGCGGGATACATCTAAGGGCACCGGGTTTCTGTCCTTCCGTGTATGACGGGTGTGGCGGTATGGGCGCGCCTCTCAAGGGCGCCGTCGCCGGGGCGGGCTGTAGGCCCAGGCACGGTGGCGCAGGAACAGTTCGCGGGCGCGGCCGCAGTAGGCCCACGGGATGCGTGTGGCGTATGGGCCGATCGCGTCGAAGATCTCCGCGGCCTCGTGGTGGCGGTTGGCGAACGACAGCGCGTGCGCCAGGTAGTTGGCGTCGTCGGCGAAGCACGCGTGCGGCCGCGGCGCCCGATAGCGCCACCAGCGCTCCAGCGCCAGGTCGATGTGCGGGCAGTCGACCCACGGGTGGATCACCAGTCCGTACGAGCCCTCGTTCTGCTCCTGCCGGCAGCGGTGGACCTCGGCGATCACTACGAGCGGCAGAACCGCGATTGGCAAGCCCTTAGGGGCGATGGCGACTTGCTCCTCGGCCCACCACATCGCCTCGCCCGGGGCGCCGTGGTAGCGGGGGAAGAGGTAGGTGACGACCTCGTGGTGGGCTTCGCGGTTCCAGGGGTCGCGTTGTTTGATCTCCTCCCACACGTGGCTGAGCGTGCTGTGGTCGGGCGCGTGGGTGCGCAGCAACGCGAGCATGACCACGAGTGGGGCCACGTCCTGGGGCCACAGGTCGAGTGCGGCACGGCACGTCGCCCAGGCCTCCTCCATCTGCGTCTGGCCGCTGTCACGGCCCGCGATCATCGCGCGTAAGGCCTGTACGTGCGCGAGCAGCGCCAAGGCGTGCGGGGAGTGCGGCTCGGCCTCCGCCCAGGTGTCGGCGAACCGGAGGCGGGCGCCGGCCTCGGCCAGTACCTGAAGGCGGAAGATCCTCCGGTCCCAGTCCGGCCCGGTGGCGATGAGCATCTCTCGTGGCCCTTCCCACCGGCCCATGGCGGCGTCCTCGAGCACGCGTCGTAGGGCCTTGTCGTCTCTGGCCGGGTGTGAGTCAAACATCGTGGACATGGGATCGCTTCTCGCGAGTGAGTGAGCGGGCCCCTGCCCCGGAATGCACAGCTTCACCGCAGGGGAGTCGGGTGCGACGCTTGCTGTGGTCCCGGAGCAGGGTGCTTTGGGGGGTGGGACCGTCCCGGGTGTTACGGGGCGGGGTTGTGCAAGGCCGGGCGGTAGCCCTCCCGGCAGTGCCTCGCCTATGCCCGCACCTGTCTTTCTCCGCCTGGGTGGGCATCACGAGTACAGCTGCTCTACCGATGCCCGCCACGGCGTTGCACCTTGCCTGGTGCACATGCGAGCCTCGGCTTCTCCATCACTACTCCCTCCCCTCCCTTCGGCCGCAAGAGGTGCTTGCGGACCAACTTCGAAGTCAGCACGGGAGCGAGAGGGCGTGAGTGATCGTGGACGAGGAGGCCTTTATCGACCAGAGGCCTTACGGCGCTGCTGAGCCCTCACCAGAAGCGCTGAGTGTGTCCGCGCCCATTCAGCGGCAGGAACCATGACTGTCAGGAGCTCTCGGGCCGGCGGCGTCAACCAGTACGTTGTGGTGAAGGGAAAATGTGCCGCTCGTTCGCGCTCGATGAGTTCCCTTTCGGTCAGACGCTGCAGAGTTCGGCACAACGTGCCTTCCTGGATGTGACGGTGGGATCGCCCGGGCCAGTTGCTGGTGGGTGTCCGCGCGCGAACCGCGTTCAGCAGGTCTGTGTACTGCAAGGGGCCGTCCTGCAGAGCCACAAAGACATCCCAGTACCATTCCCCGTTCACCATGCGCAGGAAATCATGGATCAGTTGCAGATATTCCTCGTCGCGAGGGGTGACTCTTGGCCGCAGGGAACGGCGAAAGAGTGGCAGACGGGCGGTCAGGCGGCGGGGTGATTCTCTGGCTTCTGTATTCCCGCCTGCTGAGTGATCGTTGTTCTCATGCACGGGACCCCCTTATTGATGCCGCACGTATGCTTCGGTTCCACTGACGATCACGCAGTTGCTCATCGGCCGGACGCAAGACGCCGGTGACCGATGGGCGTTACGCACTTCAACCTCGATGCTCTCGGCGATGCCGCATCGCTCCTCCTTTTGGTCCATACCTGTCCGACTCTTGCCGGGGGAGGGGGCAACACCCCCCAGCCGCTGTCCCGCATGGCGCTTCACTTTCCTGAGGGTGTGGTCGGGCGCTCAGCCTGCCGACGGTTGTCTCAGCACCTAACAAGGTGCTACACCGCCCTCGCGATCTAACTTCAAAGCCAGTGCCGCTACGTCGATGACTTCAAGCCAGTCACGGTGGTACGACTTGCGGCAGAAGGTGTGCCCGTCGAGCCGCCTAGGGTTTCCCTCGTTGGCGTAGCAGGATGCATGAGCGGCCGCGGCTCATGCTCATGGGGGTAGGCGCTTGCCAAACGACGAGCTCCGCTATCTACGCGGGATCGGGATGACGATCGAGCTCATCCGGAACAAGTGGACGTATGCCGTTCTTGTCGCGCTGTTGGACGGCGCGATGAGTCCGTCGGAGCTGCTGCAACACATCAACAGAGGGAATGTGCGCAATGCGGACCTGTTGAATGAGTGGGTCCTGCATGAGAAGACCCTCGTCGAAACACTGCGGCGGATGGAAGGCGAAGGGCTGATCAAGCGCTGCCCCACCTCGCCCCGGTGCAAGAGCGCTGCTCGAGAGCTGACCTCCCTGTCGAGGGAATTGATGGACGCACTGCACGAGCCGGCCAGCTGGGCGACGCGCCACGCACGTCTGCTGCTGTCGAACCTGCAAGTTCGCCGAGGGTTGAAACTCGACGAGCGGCCGTCCCGACCCCCTTCGGCCACTGCGGCTGGAAAGCGCACTCCGAGCCAGGAGCGCTGGCGCAATTTCGGCGTCGCGCTCACGATGCTCCGTTTGCGCTGGAGCTTCCCGGTGATGGCCGGCCTGCGCAACGGCCCGCTGCGCCCTACGGATCTCGCCGTGGTCGTCAACGAGGGCATCGATCGCCGCGTCTACGGTCAGCGGACCCTGTCGGACAAGGTGCTCTGGGACACCCTGCACCGGCTGTCCGCTGACGGTGTGATCATTCATGAAGCGCGGGGGCGCGAGTTCGCCGGAACTGCCCGGTGTTCATTGACGGACTCGGGCCGTGAGCTGCTGACAGCTCTTGTTCCTGTGGGGAAGTGGGCGGTGCGGCACGAAGACGAGATCGTCGAGGCCCTGCGTTCGCGCCATCAAGGACCTGGTTCTGCGGGGGCTACTCACCCACAAACTGATGGCCCATCAGGTAGCGTGGGATAGCGAACTCAACCGTTGCAAGGGGGGTTGTCGGATGTCCACAGGGCTCGGGTGCAACGGCGACATGGCCGAGTTTCCCTTCCCGCCGCGGGAGTTCGGCGGCCCACCGGAAGCGTACGCCGACAGGCGCGGTGGCTGTCCGCTCGGGCCGGTCACGCTGCCGAGCGGCGACGAGGTCCTCCTGGCCACGACGTACGAAGACGTCAGAGAAGTGCACGCGGACGCCCGCTTCACGCGCAACCTTCGGTACCCCGGCGCTCCCCGCATGCTCGCCGGCCGCGACATTCCTGATGATCCGCACGCTCTCGTCAACATGGACCCTCCCGAACACACTCGGCTGCGGCGCATCGTGCAGTCCGCGTTCACACCGCGACGGGCCGAAGAGTGGCGACCGCAGATCCAAACGCTGGCCGACGAATTGCTCGACGCTCTCGCCTCCACCTCGCCGCCCGTTGACCTGATGGACGCCTTCGCCTTCCCTCTCCCGATCAACATCATCTGCCGATTGTTGGGCGTCCCGGCGCAGGACAGCCCTCGCTTCCGGGTGTGGTCGGACGTGTTCCTGTCCACGAGCACGGCCACTGCGGAAGAGCGCCTGAAGGCCGGAGCGGAATTCGCTGCGTACACCGACAGGCTCATCGCCGAGCGGCGTGAGAAGCCCGGCTCCGACCTGCTCGATGAACTGATCAACGCTCACGACGCCGAGGACCGGCTCAGCGAGGGCGAGCTGGCTCGTATGGTCCGCGGGCTGATCATCGCTGGTCACGAAACCACCGGGCACGTCATCGGCCGAGGCGTCCTGACCCTGCTGCGGCACCCTGACCAGATGGCCGCGATCCGACGTGAACCGGACGTGCTGCTCAGTGGAGCTGTCGAGGAGATCCTCCGCACCGAGGTGCCGGGGCATGGGGGCCTGCTGCGCGTGGCCACCGAGGACCTAACGTTGCCGTCCGGGGGCGCAGTATCCAAGGGGCAGGCGGTGCTGGCGCCCGTGGTGGCTGCCAATTACGATCCGCAGCAGTTCCCGGACCCGGACGAGTTCGACATCCGTCGGAACGCTGAGAACCGGCATCTCGCTTTCGGGCACGGCCCTCATTACTGCCTGGGTGCCAATCTCGCGCGCGTAGAGATCCAAGTAGCCATCCTCTCACTCATCGAGCGCTTCCCTGGACTTGCTCTGGCTGTCCCGCCCGACAGCCTGCGGTGGACTACTGGCAGCCGCATCTGCAGCCTGGTCGCTCTCCCCGTCGCTTGGTAGGGGCAAGGGACCGGCTGTGGGAAGACCGGTACAGCGACCATCGGTAAGATTGATCATGGATCGCAGTTGCGGCTTCCTGGCGTCCCGGTGAGTCCACACACCGTTCGCAGAACTCCTCGCGAGACTCGCACGTTGTGCGAGACAGTTCCCATCTTCAAACCGAGGAGTGTGCCGTTCGGTGACTGGGGAGTTCGGTAGTCGTTAACTATGCATGATCTTGCACACAACGCGCCGCATCGCTCCGCGTCTCGCGCTCGCCGCAGCGGTGGCTCTTTCCGCTGTCGGCCTGGGGACAGGCTCCCAGGCGCAGGCCCAGGTTCTCCAGCCGGCCTGCCCGCCTCCCGGCGGTGGCTCCTGCTACTTTGAGTACTACGACGGTGATGGACGGCGCACGATCGAATTCGAACCTGAGGTCGGCCGGTGCTACAACACCACCAGTGCCGGGGCGGTCCGGGGGGCCAACATGACGAACCGCAGGGTCCACCTGTGGCCCACGAGCAACTGCTCCGGCAGCCCGACCGCACTGGTCGACCCGGGCTTCTCGTGGAATGACCCCAGTCACCACTACTACTCGTTCCGGCCAATTCGCTGACCACTTCCCTGAGCCACGGGCGGATTTGGACGACGTGTACGACGAGGCCGTGGCAGTCCGCGGGGGCGCGGGCGGGGACTTGGTCGTGACCGCTACCGCGACCGTCCGTTACGACACCTTGCAGCGTGCGTCGGTGCTGGCCGGTGGTGACGGGTGCGACGCCGAGCCCGAAGAGCTCGAGGCGTACGGCCAGTGCGTCGTCGGCTTCGAGAAGGACGTGCGTCGCTGACTCCGCCGCCCGCCCGTAACGCTTGTGGGTGGTGACAGCGGAGGCGGCGGCGGGATGCTCAGCAGAAAGTCGTAGAGGGCCCGGTCGCGTAGCGCGGCCGGGCCCGCACCATGCAACGAGCCGCGGTACATGTACGTGACCGGCTAATCCTAATCTCACCGATAACCGCTGTACCAATGTTCCCCAGGCTCGGGGACGGCTCAGCATCTGTTCACCTCCGTCAGCGGGCAGACCGATCATGCTCTACGCGGCGTTTACTGCGATCTAGGGCGATTTCCTTGATCTGAAACTTCGTCCTGACTTCGAAGTCGGTCCGCCGAGGTGTCTTGCGGTGAGGGGGCTGGGCCGGAGTAAAGGTGGATGCGCCGGCGTGCGCATGTGCGCCCGGTATGAGTCTGCGTTGTTCGTGGGGTGGTGTGCCCATGGGGTCCACAGAGAATCGTCGTCGCGGCGAATGGCGCAGCGCGTGCGCCGGGCTCGGCACCGCGGCCGTGCTCCTCTGCGCAGGGTGCAATGGCTCGTCGGCCACGAAGGAGCCTGCTGGCGCCGACTCGCGCGATTCCCCCGGCTCGAGCGTGAAGGAGCCGCATACCTCGACGACGGCGTCCGCCACAGAAGGTGCGAGGAGGAAGGCGACCACGGCCTACCTGGGCATGTGGCGCGACATGGCGGAGGCGGCGAGGAGTTCCGACTGGCGGGCGCCGCGGCTCGCCCGGTACGCGACGGGCGAAGCGCTCAAGGCGATCACGCGCGGAATGTACGCCGACCACCGGAACGGCCTCGTCACAAAGGGAAAGCCGAAGAACTCGCCCAAGATCACCAAAGTCACCCCGGCTGCCGAGCCCACCGCGGCGATGATCTCGGATTGCGGTGACTCATCCCGCTGGCTGAAGTACCGGAAGAGCAGCGGTGAGCTGGCCGATGACAGGCCCGGCGGACGCCAGGCGATCACGGCCGAAGTGAAGAAGCAGGCCGACGGCGGGTGGAAGGTCACGCGGTTCGCCGTCTGGGAGGTCGGGTCGTGTTGAGACGTACCTGCACCGTGCTGGTCGTGGCGGGAACCTTGTCCCTGGCGGGCGTTCTTCCTGCGCTGGCCGATCCGGGCTGGGGGAACGTGGACTGTTCGCAGCACCCGCATCCAGGGTGCGAACTCGACGCAGGGAAAGGCCGAGAAGGCGGAAAGAAGGCTCCCCGGCTGGAGGGACGCGGTGCGGCGCCCCGCCCTCGCGGAGGCGAAGGCGGAGGTGGCGGCAACGGTTCACGGGAGCGTGATCCGAACCTGGCGCGGTGTGCGTACGAGCGCAGCGACTACGAGCCGCCGGGCCCGGTGGTGCACGCGGCATACCAGGAGCCGGCAGTCAGCGGTGCCCAACGTGTGGCAGCGGCCGCGCCGGAGCGAGGAGCCGAGCCCGGCTCGGCGGCGCAGGTGGCGGACCCGAGGCCGGGGGAGGAGGGCGCCTGGTACGTCTACAAGTGCTCGTCGAGCGGGTTCCGGGACGCCTTCTACCGGCCCCCGGTGTGGCTCCCCGACGGGGTCCAGGACGACGCCGGTGGCTCTCCTGCGCCGTCACCCGAGCAGGTGGCCCAGCGGGCGCGCAGCCAGCTACGGCTTCCCCCTCCCACGATCAGGACCAACCCGCCGGTCGAGCAGCTGGTCGGCCTGCCGACGTGGCTGTGGCTGGCCCCCGGGGCCTGGCAGCAGGTCTCGGCGTCGGCCTCGGTGCCCGGGGTGTCGGTGACAGCGGTGGCGCGGCCGAGCAAGGTCGTCTGGCGGCTGGGCGACGGCAGCTCGGTGACGTGCGAGGGACCGGGCACTCCGTACGACACCGGAGCCCGCGGCAAGAGGGGTGCGCTGGGCGCTCGTAGCGCCTCGCCGGACTGCGGGCACACCTATCGCTCCTCGTCGGCCGGACAGCCCGGGAACGCGTACGCGGTCTCCGCGACGGTCCACTGGACGGTGAGCTGGTCCGGCGAAGGACAGAGCGGGGCATTCCCCGGCTTGACCACCACGGCCGACGCTCGCTTCCGCGTCGCGGAGAGCCAGGCACTGAACACCGAGGACTGACGGCGTCGCGCTGGTGCGGTCGCAGGACGTAACGGCAGGAGGGGCCACGGATGAGCACCCGACTACGCGCGCTCGGGGACCCCGGTTCCGCGAGCCGGGACTCCCTGAGGAGGGGTGGGCCCGACGCTGGACGGGCTCCGTCGCGGTTGGCGAGTGCCTCGCGGCGACGGCGCTTGCCCTACCTCTTGCTCGGAGTGCTCCTGGTCCTCGGCTGCGCGACCGGAGGTGTGTTGCTCACGTTGAAGTTGGGAGACCGCGTGACCGTACTCGTGCTGAAGCGGCCCGTATCCGTCGGGCAGGAGCTGCGCGTCTCTGATGTACGGGAGGCGAGCATCGCCCGGAACGGCGGGATCGACGCGGTACCGGCGGAGGCCCGCGGCGCGGTTGAGGGACGATCGCTCGCCTACAGCCTTCCCGCCGGAGCCGTACTGACGAAAAGCGTCCTGGGCAGCCCGAAGGTGCCACGTGCGGGGCAGGCCGTCGCCGCGGTCGGGTTGAAGCTGGGGCAGTTCCCCACCGGGCTCCAGCCCGGTCATCGCGTCATGGTCGTGGCCGCTGCTCCCGATGACGTAGGCGACGAGTCCGCTGCCGTCGGCACCGAGACCTGGAAAGCCGTGGTGGCCGAGGTGCGGGGGCACAAGGACGACCAGGTGACGGTGGTGACCCTGCAGTTGGCCGAGGCCGACGCCCGTCGTCTGGCCGCCGCGCCGGAGGGGACGCTGCGCCTGGTCGTGGTGCGGGGAGGGCGGTAGCCATGGCCTTGGTGGCGCTGTGCAGCCTGAAGGGGTCGCCCGGGGTGACGACCACCGCCCTCGGCCTCGCGGCGGGCTGGCCGGCCGGCGATGCACCGGTGGTCGTCGAGTGCGATCCGGCGGGCGGCGATCTGCTGGCCCGCTTCCGTCTCGACCTCTCACCCGGGCTCGTCAGCCTGGCTGCCGCCGCGCGTCGGGCGACCGACCCCGACCTGCTGTGGCAGCACACCCAGCGGCTTCCCGGCGGACTGCGGGTCGTCGTCGGACCGCCGGGCGCGGAACAGGCCCGCGCCGCATTGGAGCAGCTCACTCATGACGGCGGAACGACTGTCCGGAGTTGGACGGACGTGGCGGGAGCAGTCGTGCTCGCGGACTGCGGCCGGGTTGAAGGCAACACCCAGGTAATGCCGGTCCTCCGTACCGCTGACCTCGTGCTCCTGCTCGCACGGGCTCGGAGCGACGCCCTGGCCTACGTAGCGATGAAGAGGGAAGCGCTCGGCCAGTGGTCACGCGCGCTGGCTTTCGTGCTCGTGGGCGAGGGCTACCGAGACGATGAGGTGAGCCGTGAGCTGGGCATCGAGGTAGCAGCCCGTCTTCCGGCAGACTTGCGGGGCGCGGCCCTGCTGCGGGGCGTCACCGGCAGACGCGCTGCCCCGGCCCGCACAGAGCTGGGCAAAGCACTCGCGTCCTTGGCGACGCGGATGGCGGGCCGCGTGGTGAAAGGCTCCGAGCGGACCGGCGTAGAAGTCACGGACACTGAACTCACCGCCCCCGCTCTCCACTTCAGGCTGCCCGGTGCCCAAGGATGGCCTGAGTGCCCAGCCTCCTCCGGCAACGGAGGGGTGCGATGAACGACTTCGAGCGGGAGACGCCACCGCCTTCGGGCAGCGCACCGGGCTCGGGTCCGGCAGGGCCGAGCAACGGAAAGGTCCGGGTCACTCTGGGCACCGGCGTGACCGATCCTGCGGGGCTCCCTGGTGCGAGCCTTTACGAGGACGCGACGACCGAGCGGCTACGCCAACGGCTGCGACGCCAATTGTCCAAGCGACTCTCCGAGAGGGTCCGGGCCCACGAGTCCTCCGGCCAGCCGCAGTGGCCGGAGGCCGAACGGCGTGCCCTGGCCGAAGCGGTCCTCGCCGACGCCGCGGAGGAGTACGCACGCGAGCAGTTGACCAAGGGCGGCCCCGTCGTCTCACGCGACGTCGAGCAGCAGGTGGTCCAGGCGGTGCTGAACGAGGTCTTCGGCCTCGCCGGTCTCGAACCGCTGCTCCGCAACCAGGACATCGAGAACATCAATATCAACGGTGACCGGGTCTTCGTGCGCTACGCGGACGGCCGTCGCGAACAGCTCCCGCCGGTGGTGGGGTCGGACGCGGAGCTGACGCAGCTCATCCGCGACCTCGCCGCCCGCTCGGGGGTGGAGGAGCGCCGCTTCGACCGGGGGAGCCCGGGCGTGAGCTTCCAGTTGCCCGGTGGTGAGCGCGTCTTCGCCGTCATGGCCGTGACCGCCCGACCGTCCGTATCCATCCGACGACACCGCTACCGGACCGTTTCGCTCGGCAAGCTGCGCCGCCTCGGCACCATCGACCGGGACCTGGAGGCGTTCCTCGGCGCTCTGGTCAGGGCGCGCAAGAACCTCCTGGTCACCGGCGGCACCGCTATCGGCAAGACCACCCTGCTGCGCGCGTTGGCCGCGGAGATCCCGCCCTGGGAGCGGCTGGTCACCGTAGAAGACGTCCTCGAGCTCGGGCTGGACGCCGACGCCGTCGCCCACCCCGATGTGGTCGCGATGCAGGCCCGCGAGGCCAACATCGAGGGCCAGGGCGCCATCTCACAGGCTGAGCTGGTGCGCTGGGCCCTGCGGATGTCCCCCGACCGCGTCATCGTCGGCGAGGTCCGCGGGTCCGAGGTGATCCCGATGTGCAACGCCATGAGCCAGGGCAACGACGGCTCCATGGCCACCCTGCACGCCTCCACGAGCCGAGGAGCGTTCACCCGGCTCGCCGCGTACGCCGTCCAAGGCCCCGAGCGCCTGTCCTTGGAGGCCACCAACCTCCTCGTCGCCTCCGCCCTGGACTTCGTCGTCCACCTGGACCGCCCGCGCGGCGAACCGGCCAGCCGCGTGGTCTCCTCCATCCGCGAGGTGATCGACGCCGACGGCCCGCAGATCGTCTCCAACGAGGTCTTCCGTCCCGGGCCAGACCTCCGCGCCGAGCCCGGCGTGCCCCTCCGCACGGAGACGCTGGACGCCCTGGTGGCCGCGGGCCTGGATCCCGAAGCGCTGCAGCGCCTGGGCCAGTGGTGGTCACCATGAGTGCGTACGTGCCGCTGGCAGCGCTCCTGGGGCTGGGCATCAGCAGCGGATTACTCCTCGTCGTACGCGGGTGGCGTGAGCCGCCGAAGTCGGCCTCCTCACCATCTGTCCTGCGCACGGCGCGGCACCAGTACGGCCAGCGGGAACGCGGCGGGCGCTGGCTCACCGCATCGCTGGCCGCAGGGCTCCTGGCCGGAGCCGTCACCGGCTGGGTGGCGGGCGGGCTGCTCGCCGCCATGACGACCTGGACGATGCCTCGCCTGCTCGATGTCGGGGCGGTCGACCGGGAGCAGCTGGCCCGGATCGAGGGAGTGGCCGGCTGGAGCGAGATGCTGCGCGACACCCTCGCCGCGGCCGCGGGCCTGGAGCAGGCCATCACGGCCACCGCGCGCGCAGCGCCCAAGGCCGTACGCCCTCAGATCTTGGAGCTGGCAGCCCGTCTGGAGCGGGGGGAACGCCTCGCCCCGGCCCTGCGACGTCTCGCCGATGATCTGGACGATCCGGCCGCCGACCTCGTACTCGCCGCCCTGGCCCTGGCCTCACAGCACCAGGCCCGCCAGCTCGCCCCGCTTCTCGGCGAACTCGCCGCTACTGGCCGGGCGCAGGTCGCCATGCGGCAGCGCGTCGACGCCGCCCGTGCCCGCATGCGTACGACCCTGCGCGTCGTCGTCACGACCACGCTCTCCTTCGCCGGAGGCCTTGTCGTGCTCAACCCCGCCTTCCTCGACCCGTACGACGCGGCCGCCGGACAACTGGTGCTGCTCGGTATCGGCGCGCTGTTCACCGTCGCGTTCTCCTGGCTGCGCCGGTTGGCCCGGATCGAGGGCCCCGAGCGCTTCCTGATCTCCCTGGACGGCCTGGCCCCCGTTGAGGGCAACGGGACCGGAGGGCGGGAGGTGTCGCCATGACCGTCACACTTGGCTTGCTGGGCACGGGGGTGGGCCTTGGCCTGTGGTCGCTGCTGGTGTGGCTGGCCCCGCCCCGACCGGGTCTGTCCGACCTCATGGCGCGACTGCACCCCGAGCCTCCGCAGCAGCCCCTCCTCACCACCCCGGAGGCCGGGGGCTGGGCAGTCCGCCTCGGCGCCCCCTTCACCACTGCTCTGCGCTCGCTCGGGCTGCCGCACCGGGACGTCCAGAAGGACCTGGCCGTCACGGAGCGCTCGGCGGACGTACACCTCGCGGAGAAGGCCGCACTCGCCCTGACGGGCCTGGTACTGCCCCTGGCGGTCGAACTCGTCCTGGCCGTGGGAGGCAGGGCGCTGCCGTGGGCCGTACCCGCGTCCGTCGCCATGGCGCTGGCGGTGAGCGGCTTCCTGCTGCCCGACCTGACCGTACGAGCCCAGGCCCAGCGCCGCAGGGAGGCCTTCCGCCATGCCCTCGGCGCCTACCTGAACCTCATCCACATTCTGCTCGCCGGGGGCGCGGGCATCGATGCCGCCCTGCACGACGCCGCCCGGACGGGCCAAGGATGGGCCTTCCAGCAACTGCGCCGCGCGCTGAACACCGCGCGCCTCACCCGCAGCTCCCCCTGGACCACCCTCGGGCAACTCGGGGAGGAGCTGGAGATCGCCGAACTGACGGAACTCGCCGCCGTGCTCTCCCTCGCCGGCACCGAGGGCTCGAAGGTCCGCGCGTCGCTGGCCGCCAAGGCCGCCGCCCTGCGCAGCCAGGACGGCGCCGCCGCCGAGGGCCAGGCCAACGCGGCCACCGAGCGCATGGCCCTGCCCGGCATGCTCATGGCCTTCGGCTTCGTGATCTTCGTCTTCTATCCGGCCCTTACTCAGATCACCGCCTCACTATGACTTCCCCACGACGCCGAAAGGAGACCGGCCATGCTTCCGCGCCCTTCCCCTTGGACCTGGCAGCGACAACTCGGCGGGTTTCTGCGCGCCTTGGCCCGCGACGACCGCGGCATGACCTCCGAGCACGTCATCTGGATCGCCTTCGCCGCCGCGCTCGCCCTGGCCGTGACGGGGCTGTTCGGTCCGCAGATCATGGCGGCCGCGCGCAGCGTCAGCTTCCGCTGAGACCGCTGGCACCACGGTGCGACGATGGCGGCTCCGTCACCACGGAGATGGTGATCGTCATGCCGCTGATCCTCACCCTCGTACTCCTCCTCGCGCAGGCGGCTCTGTACATCCACGCGACCCACATCGCCCAGACCACCGCCTCCCACGCCTTGGCGGCCACACGCGTCCACAACGGCACCACGGCCTCCGGGCACAGGGAAGCAGACCGCGTACTCGACCAGCTCGGTCGCGGGCCGCTGCGCGACACCCGGATCTCGGTGGACCGCGGCGCCGACCGTGCCGACGTACGTGTCCTGGGTACCGCGAGCAGCGTCCTGCCCTTTGTGCGGTTGCCCGTCCGGGCTCGCGCCGTCGGCCCGACCGAGGAGTTCAGGCCCGAGGTGAACCGGCCGTGAGGAACCGGATTCCCGATGTCGGCTCGGCGACGATCGAACTCGTCCTCATCATCCCCGTGTTGGTCCTGATGCTGTGGTTCCTGGTCTTCAGCGGGCGCATGACCGACGCCCGGCTGAGCGTCGAGGACGCCGCCCACCAGGCGGCCCGCGCCGCGAGCCAGCAACGAACAGCTTCCGCTGCCGCCGCGCACGCCCACACGACCGCTGCTTCGGCGCTGAGCGAAGCGGGCCTCACCTGCCGTCCCCTCACGGTCGACTTGAACGGCAGCGTGCAACCGGGGAGCACGCTCTCCGCCACGGTCACCTGCCGTGTCCACCTGCACGATCTGGCGCTCCTGGGCGTGCCGTCCTCGCTGACAATCGAGGCCGACTTCGCCGCCCCAGTGGACACCTACCGTGGCGCTGCGGGTGCGACGGAGGCTCGTGGAGGCGAAAGCCCGTGACGTACTTCGACATCCGGCGAGCGCGACAGCGCGCCGAGGCACGGCAGGACGTCCCCTTCGACGACCAGGGACAGGTCACCGTCTTCGTCGTCCTGATCGCCGTCGCCGTGGTGATGTTCGCCGGCCTGGTGGTCGATGGCGGTCTCGCCCTGGCGGCCAAGGTCCGGGCCCTCGGCGAGGCACAGGAAGCAGCCCGCTCAGGCGCTCAGGCCATCGACCTGGTCGCCTACCGGGACACCGGAACCGTACGCCTGGTCCCGCCCGAGGCCCACCGCCGAGCTCAGGCGTACCTGTCCTCCACCGGCGCCACCGGGACGGTGACGACCACGCCGACCAGGATCACCGTCACGGTCACCGCCCACCGACGTACGCAGCTCCTCGGACTTGTCGGCGTGGAGACCCTTACTGTCACCGCGAGCGGGGTCGCTCACCCTGTCCACGGCGTCGAAGGCCCCGAACGGTAAGCAGGAGCAGCTATGGCCGCACGGCACGTCGTCCCCAGCGGTCACCACCGGCACGTGCACCTCGCGGTCCGGCTGATACGCGGAGTCCTGGCGGGAGTGCTTTTGGTGCTCCTGACCATGGGCATCCCTTGGGGGCTGTGGCGGTACGTCGGCTGGCCCCTGCCGAATCATGCCCCCACTGGGGGAGAGATCTCGAACGTGCTCACCTCCCCGATGAGCGCGTCACTCCTGCTCAACGCGCTGGCGTGTCTGCTATGGACCACATGGGCGTTATTCGCCGTCGATGTCCTGCGCACAGCGGGCGAAGCCGCGCGGGGAACCATGTGGGCACCTCGCGAACCCGGCACGGGACCCGTGCACGGCCTGGCTGCTGCCCTGATCGGTGCAGTCGTCCTGGCGCTCCTGCCGTACCGCGGCTCACAGCCCGCCGCGGCCTACCGGGACTCAGCGACGGTCGACCTCTCGGCCATGGACGCGCGCTCGGCGGTTCCCGACCAACAGGCGGACGCGCGCGCCAAGCCCTTGGTGCCCCGCGGAGGGAAGACCGTCGTAGTCCGTCCCCCGCACCATGGTGTGCACGACAGCCTCTGGCGCATCGCGGAGCGCCACCTGGGTGACGGTGACCGATGGCCTGAGATCTATGCCCTCAACCGTGGCCGCCCGCAGTCCGACAGCCGCACGCTCGCCCATCCCTGCCTCATCCGGCCCGGCTGGGTCCTCCGCCTTCCCGATACCGGGACCGACCCGGACGCGAGTCGGCCACCCGACGATGTACCTGAGCCGCCACCCCCTACGCCACCCCCAAGCCCCGACCCTCCTCCGCACCGGCCGCCGCCGCATGAGCAGGACGGTGAGGAGCCCGGCGTCGGTCTTGACCTACCCGACGGCGCCTTCGTCGGAGTCTGCCTGGCCGCCGCAGTAGCTGCCGCCGCAGCCGTCGTCCTCCGACGTCGCAGGATCCGCTACCGCCCAGGCAGCGGCGAGCGAGGCGACGTCCACCTGGCCCCGGTCGTACGCGCCCTACGCGCGGCGAGCGAGGATCTGAGGCCGCAGGAAGAGGCGGACAGCCCCAGCAGCACCACCGTGCTGCCCACCGGTGAAGAAGCGAAAACCGGACGCGCGGAGGCTTCGAGACAGCACCCTGCCGCCTCGCACGACCGACGAGTCATCGGAGTGAAGGAAGGCCAGGCTGTTGCCTGGGATCTCGCGCGCAGCCGCGGGCTGGGCCTCACCGGACCAGGAGCACTCGACGCCGCCAGAGCACTGCTGATCCACTACTTGGCTGAGAAGCAGACGGCTGCTCCCGGAGCGGATGTCTTGATCGCGCACTCGGACGCCCAGCGCCTGCTGGGGACGTACGCCGTGAGGAACACGCAGCTCCCGCGCCTGCACGTCACCGCGGACACGACGGAGGCGCTTGTGGTGCTCGAGGCCGAAGTCCTGTCGCGCATGCGCATGGGCGAAGAAGACGCCGAGCACAGTGACCTCGACCAGCCGACCGAGCTGGTCTTCCTCGGTACTCCCTC
Source organism: Streptomyces sp. CC224B (assembly GCF_030010595.1). Classification (NCBI taxonomy): domain Bacteria; kingdom Bacillati; phylum Actinomycetota; class Actinomycetes; order Kitasatosporales; family Streptomycetaceae; genus Streptomyces; species Streptomyces sp. CC224B. Next base: position 26,924 of record NZ_JASCXL010000040.1, read on the forward strand.
GCCAAAGGAGGAGCACCGCCTGCAAGCGGTGCTGGACAACGGCTCCTCGGTCGGCGTGTGCGGGATCCTCTTGGGCCAGTGGCGCCCGGGAAAGACGCTCCGTGTCGAGGCCGACGGCACCGTCGTTCCCGTCAGCGCCTCACGCACGGACGTGTTCGCCGGCACGCGCTTGTTCACGCTCCCCGCCGCCGACGCGCGTACCCTTCTCGACCTGCTCGCCGAAGCAGCTACGGCTTCCGCCCAGGCGAAGGAGGACACCCAGGCCCAGACCGCCGAACGGCTGCCCGCGTCCTCTCCTGGGGGCCCGGAAGCCGACATCAGGTTGCCTTCGGTATCGACCGCGGCCCCGACGCCGACTGCAACGCAACCGCTCCGAGCCCAAGGCGGGAGACCGGGGCGCGCGAACTCCCATGACCATCGGTCCCTCCGGCTGGTGGTGTTCGGACACGTACGCGTCACCTACCAACCGCCCGGCGCGGACAACCCTGTGGAAGTGACCCACGCGTTGGCACCGAAGCAGCGAGAAGTCCTCGCCTACCTCGCTCTGCACAAGGACGGAGCCCGGCGCGACACGCTGACAGCGACGATCTGGCCTGATGCCCCCAGGCAGCGCCCGTACAACAGCCTGCACGCCACACTGAGCCACCTACGCCGAGCACTGCGCCTGGCCACCCACGAAGAGATCACCGACATCGCCTCCTACGCCGACAAGCACTACGTGCTCGACCGCGGGCAGGTCACGGTCGACCTGTGGGACTTCGAGCAGGCTGTGCGCGCCGCGCGGCGGCCCGACCTCGAGGAACGCACACGTGAGGATCACCTGCGGCGGGCGACCGGGCTCTACGTCGGTGACTTCGCCGCTGAGATTACGGCTGCGTGGCTGGAAGCACCACGCGAAGCTCTGCGCCGGGACTACCTGGACGCCATGAGTACCCTCGTACGGCTGCGGAGCGGTACGGACCCCCGCGAGGCGCTCGACCTCCTGGAACGGGCCCGGGAGCTGGACCCCTACAACGAGGCCATCTACCGCGACATCGCTCGAATGCAAGCACGGCTGGGACTGCCCGACGCCGTCTCGCGCACGTTCGAGCTTCTCCGGCGATCACTGGCAGAACTGGGAGAGTCTCCGAGCAAGAAGACGGTTGATCTGTATGAAGCTTTGCAGCTTCACCAGTCCAAGGGTCAGCGCGAGGGGCCGGGGAAATGACCGGCGAGCTCTGCACGGCCATTGCGGCCCAACCTTTACTGGTCCTAACAAAAGCCGCTGATCATGAGACTGTCGGCCGTTGTGCTCGTAGGTATGGGTATGGGAAAGCGTCAGTCACGTCCGTGGTTCGTGTCGGACGAACTGTGGTCGTTGGTCGAGCCGTTGTTGCCGAAACCGGGGCCGAAGTCGGTCGAGGGCAGACCTCGGGTGCCGGACCGGCAGGCTCTGTGCGGCATTCTCTTCGTCCTGCACACTGGCATCCAGTGGGAGTACCTGCCCCAGGAGCTTGGTTTCGGCTCGGGCATGACGTGCTGGCGGCGTCTGGCGGCCTGGAACGAGGCCGGTGTGTGGGACCAGTTGCACGTGCTGCTGCTGGAAGAGCTGAGGTCGAAGAACCAGCTGGACTGGGAGCGGGCGGTGATCGACTCCTCGCACGTGCGGGCCGCCCGCAGGGGCCCAAAAGCGGGCCGAGCCCAGTCGACCGTGCCCGGCCGGGCAGCAAGCACCATCTCATTGTCGACGGCCAGGGCATCCCGCTCGCGGTGTCGCTGACCGGCGGAAACCGCAATGATGTCACCCAACTGCTGCCCCTGCTGGACAAGATTCCGGCCGTCGCGGGCCGGGTCGGCAGGCCGCGTCGGTGCCCGGTTGCCCTGCTGGCCGACCGCGGCTACGACCATGACATCTACCGCCGCCAGCTCTGGCAGCGCGGAATCCGGCCTGTGATCGCGAAACGAGGTGACCCCCACGGCACCGGCCTGGGCGTCTTCCGCTACGTGGTCGAACGCACCATCGCCTGGCTCCACGGCTTCCGCCGACTACGCATCCGCTGGGAGAGACGCGACGACATCCACGAAGCATTCCTCGGACTCGCCGTCTGCGTGATCACCCACCGACACGTCCAAGGCTTTGTTAGTAGCTGTTAAACAGGGGGCCGTGCCAGCTTGGGCCGGGGCCTTCGGGCACGGGGCACTTCACGTCCCGGCCATAGACACTGCCGAACAGATGGAGAGCTGATTCATCACGGAGCCCTGTGTCGTGCGCAGCCGGACAGTGGCGCCAGCATTTACGGGCCGGTCCCGAGCTCCGTCTGAAGCAGCGCGTTGACGAGGTGGTCGGCGGCGTCGGGGCGGCGGTACTGCGGGCCCTGTGTTGGTGGCACTCGGGAGGAACCTTGGTGAGCAGCTATCCGAGCTTGGCTGCGGAGTCGCCCGTCTGGGTGACGTAGGTGACCAGAGTGTCGAGCTGGGGTTCGGCCAGCGCGCGCTGAACCAGAAGTAGGGCTGCCGCCCGGTCGCACAGCTACAGAACGAGACGGAGACTGCGATGGGCGTCGCCCTGGCTAGTAGGACTCCGTTAGGTCTGTCTCGATCTTGATGTCGTGTGCGGTCTGCTGGGCAGGAGCTGCTGGCAGGTGGTGCAGATGCCGGTCCAGCACTCAGGATGTCCTGGAAGGCGTCGAGGGTCTGGTAGAGAGTGAGGCCGGTGTGGGTGCTTTTGGGGCAGCGGCTGTTCGGTGAGGAAGGCGTGGGCGGCGGTCACGAGGGTGACGTGGTGGTGCCAGCCGGGCCAGGAGCAGCCTTCGAAGTGGTCCAGGCCCAGACCGTGTTTGAGTTCGCGGTAGTCGTGCTCGATGCGCCAGCGAGCCTTGGCCAGACGGACCAGGTCGGCGATCGGAGTGTCGGCCGGGAGGCTGGACAGCCAGTAGTCAGTGGGCGCCTCGGCGCCTTCGGACCACTCGATCAGCAGCCAGCAGTCGGGCAGGGCGCCGTCCCACCAGCCCTGCTGGGCCGAGGCGGCGGCCCGGACCGGACGCTCGACGGCCTTGCCCGCGGGATGGACCCGCACGGCGGCGAAGCGGGAGCGTGACTGGCCGCGCGAGCCCTACCGCCAGGTGAGGGAGACGAATGCTTCCTGCCCGAGGCCGACGGCCAGGGCTGCCACCGAGGGTGCTCGGTGGCGGTAGCGAGGCTGGGGCCAGCAGCCGATGGGGCCCTTGCGCTCCGGAGACACGGGCTGGGCGTCGAACAGGTGGGCACTCACGTCCGCGCGGACGGCCAGCACGTAGCCGATGCCGCGCTCGGTCAGGTCGGCCCGCAGCTGGGCGTTGGTGCCGTAGGCGGCGTCGGCCACGACCACCGGCGGGCGCATGCCCCAGCCGGCCAGCTCATCGAGTATGTCCAGCGCCAACCGCCACTTCTCGCGGTGGGTGACCTCCGGTGGGATGCGGGTGACAGTGCGGCGGCCGGTGTCCGCCGCCCATTCCTTGGGCAGGAACAGCCGCCACTGCAGCGGGCAGGAGGCGGTGTCACTGGCGGCGCGGACGCTGACCGCAACCTGGCAGTTGGCGCGTTTGCCCAGGTCCCGCAGTACTGCGGCGCCCCGGCGACCGACATTCTTCCGTCCTTGGGCAGTGACACGTCGTCGATCACCCAGGCCGTCGGGGTGATGAGCGGCAGCATGCGTTCGCAGACCCGCCGCTGCACCGGCACTGGGTCCCAGGGGGACTGGTTCACAAACTGCTGCAGATTCTGCTCGTTGCCGTCTGGCAGCCTTGCGGCCATGGCCTGGATCGACTTGCGGCGGCCGTCCAGCATCAGTCCCCGCAGATAGCAGTCACCCTTGGCCCGCCGGTCCTTGCGTGGCACCAAGGCGAAGACATCGGCCACGTACAACGTCAATTTTGCCTTGAAACAGCCCACCTCATGTGAGTCCATTCACCGAACATGCCTAGGAACAGACCGAACCGGAAGACCTAACGGAGTTCTAATGCGAGGCTGATGCAGAAGCAGGCCTGCGCCGCCGACGTGATGTCCGCCCTCGTCACGGATGCCGCGGTCACCGGGACAGGGGCCGGGTGACGCACCACAGTCGGCGGGGCACGGGATCTTCGTCTGGCTCGCAGCACGCGGCCTATGGGGCGGGACTGACCCAGTGACGCGTGATTCGATGCCGCCCCGGAAGCGGCTGCCTATTCGTACGCGGCGCCCTGCAACCCGGGGGCGCGTACGGGTTCCTGTCATCTGGCACCCAGGATTCCAGTACCGCGCGCGTCTTCTCTTGTACGGGCACCGAGTCAAGTGAGGCTGACGGCGTTGAGCGGGGGTGACCACTCAACCCCGCGTAGCGCTCTCGGACCTGGACGATGCCTCAGAGGCCCTGCCTGTCGTCGTGGCCACTCGGTGGTGCGACCCTTGCGCCGCCGCATCGGGCGACCTGCCAAGGGCCTGCGGCCCGCTTCAACTCTTCTGGAGTAAGCGTTGCTCAGCATTGCGCAGAACTCAATGGGCTAGAGGTCCGGGCGTACGGCAGGAACGTCATCAACCCTGCCAACTCTTGTGGCGTTTGGGGGCCGAGACCTACGGTGTGGCGTCAGGTACCGGAGCGGCTACGGGGGCTGGTGTCCTGTCGACAGGACGACGCTGAGCAGCGAACCCGTGCCCGACCCCGGCGTCATGCGGAGCCCGCGTGACGGCCAATGGCTGCTCGGTTAGAAAGTTCTGCAATTCACAAGTGGCGTGACGAAAAAGAGTGGTGCCAGTGCGTACGAACCCATACGACGGTGACGGCTGATTCTGCGTCGTGTCCGATGACGGGGAGTGGAAGTCTCCGTGGCCGGTGTTCGCAGAGGCGCCCGCAGGCTGACCGAAGAGGAAGAGCCTTAGGGAACGCATAATTTTGGATCGGAGCTGAAGGTTGTGGGGGAAACCCAGTGAGAACCGCGAGGAGTTACAAAACCGTTCCAGTGGAGTCCACCCATGAACTCGCGCACCGCGATGTGGTTCTGTCCTTTGTGAGCAAACAAGCAAGGGTGCACAAGTCGGGGATGATCTTCCCGGAGGACTTGTCGGAGCGGTCCTGGGAGCGGATCGGGGCCAGTCTGCGCGAGCTGGTGAACTCGTCAGCGTGGTGGCTCGGTGACTGGTTGATCTTCGGAGAGACCACCTACGGGTTGCGGCGGTATCGAGAGGCGATCGAGAGAACTGGGCTCGATTACCAGACTCTGCGCAACTACGCCTGGGTGGCTCGGCGGTTCGAGCACCACCGCAGGCGAGACAGCCTCAGCTTCGCCCACCACGCCGAGGTCACCCGCTTGTCGCCACCGGAGCAGGACTACTGGCTGGGCAAGGCCGAACAGCGGAAATGGTCGCGTAACGAACTCCGCAGGGCGGTACGCGCCAGCCTGACCGAGCAGCGCGACAAGACCAGCATCCCCCCGAGCATCGTCGATGAGAAGCGCGACGTACCTCGGACGACCGAGTCGGCGGACGCTGTCAACCATCGGCGGAAGGCCACGCTCACCCTCGAGTTGCCGGCCGACCGACTGGACTGCTACTCGAAAGTGGCTGCCGCGCACGGTCTGCCCGTCGACGAGTGGGTGACTCAGGTGCTCGACGCCGCTGAGCAGCGCACCGCCTAGAGGTGCCGGAAACGCCCCGTTCCCCGTGGTGCGCCGACGGCTCGCCCGGACACCAGTCACATCGGAGCTCATTCATGATCCTTCAGGGAAAGCGGGTTGCTCTGCCCTCGGAGCCCGTCGTCCATAAGCGGTTCGAGACGCACGCGGAAGACACCCCTGACGCCACTGCCGTGGTCTGTGCCGGACAGCGGATGACCTACGCAGAGTTGAATGCAGAGGCAAACCGGTTCGCGCACTTCCTCGCCCGGCATGGGTGCGGCCGCGGCGCGAAGGTCGGTATCTGCCTGGACTATTCGATCGACATGGTCACCGCCATCCTTGGCACGCTGAAGGCGGGCGCGGCCTACGTGCCACTCGACCCGTCCTACCCGGCGGCGCGACTCCGACTGTTGCTGGGGCAACTCCCCGACCTCGCCCTGATCGTGGCCTCCCCGGCGACGGCCGGGCTGGTCGAGTCGGCGGCGGCCGAGGTCATCGCTCCCGCGCGGCTGTCCGACCTCCTGGGCGGTGCCCCGACGAGCAACCCTGACGCCCCGATTACCGGGGACGACCTGTGCTACACGGTCTTCACGTCCGGGTCGACCGGCACGCCGAAGGCGACGGCGGTGCGGCACGAGGGCTGGTTCAACCTGTTGAACTGGCTGGCGCTCGAATACCGCCTGGACCGCGAGTCACACAACCTGGTCGTCAGCGCCTTCGGGTTCGACCTCTCACAGCGCAGCTTGATGGCGCCGCTGTTCTGCGGCGCCACCCAGCACCTGATGGCGAGCCGGAACTTCGATGCCGCGCTGGCCTACCGCATGCTGTCGGAGCACGGGATACGCACGGTCCACTGCGCGTCGAGCACGCTGTACGTGCTGGTGGACTGGGAGACCGCACGCGGCGGTGAGGCACTCAGCCAGATGGACTACGTGCTGTTCGGCGGGGAGCCGCTGCGCGTCGAACGGATCGCCGCCTGGGCGGGGCGCCCGGGCAACACGTGCACTCTCCTGCACCAGTACGGTGTCGCCGAGTGCACGGACGTCGCCACCTCGTACGACCTCGCCGATTACCGGCATGGCGACATGGACATTGCGCCGGTCGGCAAACCGGCCTACAACACCGACATCCACATCCTCGACGAGCGGATGCACGGGGTCCGGGCGGGGGACCAGGGCGAGATCTGTATCTCCGGCGCCGGCGTCGGCGCGGGCTACCTCAACGGCACGGGCCCTGAATACGAGCGGTTCACGACGGTCATGGTCGACGGCACGCCGCGCAGGCTGTACCGCACGGGCGACCGCGGCTACGTGACGGAGGCCGGGGATCTCGTCGTCGTCGGCAGGATGGATGCGCAGGTGAAGGTTCGGGGCATGCGCATCGACCCCGTCGACGTCGAGCGCGCGCTCGGCAGGCTGGCCGGTGTCCGGGAATCCGCCGTGGTGATCACGTACGCCGACTCCGGTGAGGCCGAGCTGATCGCGTTCGTCGTCCCGGCGGGCGACGAGCTCGCCGAGAGCGATGTGCGCGCCCGCCTTCTCGAGACGCTGCCGCGGAACATGGTTCCGGCCCGGTGCGTCAACATTCCGCGGCTTCCGTTGAGTCCGCACGGAAAATTGGATCGTAAGGCCTTGCTCGACGCGGGTCTCAAGCAGTTCGCCGGCAGCGGCGCGACGGAATAACCGACGGAACACGAAATCGATGGAGCGGACTGTGGCGATTGTTGATAAGGTGCGAGAGATCTGGTGTCGGGAACTCCAGCGCGATGACATAGAGGTGGGAGACGACTTCTTCGCCCTGGGGGGACAATCCGTGATCATGGTAAGAATTCAGGGTGCCTTTATCGAGGAGCTGGGCGTCGAGGTCCCGGCGGACCAGATGTTCCTCAACCCGACGGTGGCGTCGATCTCCGCGTATATCGAATCCTTGGAGACGAGGAATCCGCAGCGCGCCATGTAAGCGGCACCGTCTGCTGTCCCGACGGGGGACGCAATACCGCGCTGACGCGCCAGCTGAGCGATCAATTCGCCATGTCTTTCCCTCGTGGCCGCCCTGGCATCACATCCACGCTTATACCGCTGACATCAAGACACCACCTGGTAGGAGAGGCCCGCATGTACGACGTGATTGTCGTTGGAGCCCGTTGTGCGGGTGCGCCGGCGGCCATGTTGTTCGCCCGGCAGGGATATCGCGTCCTGCTTTTGGAGAAGGCACAGTTCCCGCGGGACACGCTGTCGTCGCACTACATCCATCAGCCGGGCGTGGCGCTGCTCGGTCAGTGGGGACTGCTCGATGAGCTCCGTGACGCGGGCTGCCAACCGATCAACCACCAAAGCTACGAGGCACCCGGCGTCCGGCTCGACGGCTTCTCCCTGCCGGTCGACGGTTACCGGACCACGTACGCGCCGAGGCGGTTCGTGCTCGACCCGATTCTCGCGCGTGGCGCCGTGGCGTCCGGTGTGGAGTTCCGGGAATCCTGCGCGGTCACCGATCTGTTGTTCGAGGGTGGCCGGGTCGTCGGGGTGCGGTGCACGACGCCCAGCGGCACCGAAGTGTCGGAGCGGGCCCGCCTGGTCGTCGGTGCGGACGGCATGCGCTCGCTGGTGGCTCGCAAGGCCGGCGCGCAGAACGTCGTCGAGCACCCGCGGATGACTTGCACCTACTACAGCTACTGGGCCGATGTTCCCGCACACTTCGAGCTGTACGAGCGGCAGGGGCGCTGGATCGGTGTCATTCCTACCAACGACGACCTGACGCTGATCATGACCTACTTCCCGCAGAGTGAGTTCTCCGAGGTCCGCACCGCGGTAGAGCCTGCCTACATGGAAGCCGTCCGCACGACGGCGCCCGAGTTGTACGAGCGCATGTCGGCGGGCAAGCGCGTGGAGCAGCTGTACGGCACGGGTCAGCAGGAGAACTACTTCCGCAAGGCCTACGGACACGGCTGGGCGCTGCTCGGGGATGCCGTACACCACAAGGACTCCATCACGGCGCGCGGCATCACCGATGCATTCATGCAGGCCCAGTCGCTTGTCGAGCACATCGGGAAGGAACTGCACGACGACGCGGCGCTCGACGCTGCGTTGCAACGCTACGAGGACGACCTGGACGACGACTTCGCCGACTTCTACCAGAGCGCGCTCAATGTGGCCGAACTCAAGCCCGAGGGGCGGGCCGAGCTGCTGCAGAAGCTGGCCGGAAGCCAGGATCTGGTTGACCGGTACTTCTCGACGTTGTCGGGCGCGTGTTCGTTCGACGACTTCTACAACACCGAGCTGCTGGAGTTGCTGGAACAGAGCTGAGTGGCTCGTCGACCGCGCCCGGTGTTCCAGGAACTACTCAGGTGTATGGAGAGCCTGATCTTTTTTGTTGACTGGCCGGTATTCGCGTCGTTAGTATCCAATTCGCACTTGACTCTCTTTCAAACCCAAATGCCGCCGCGAAAATTTCGCGGCCGGTGAATCAGTCCGCGTCGAAGGTGGGTTCAATGTCTGCCGCAGGGGTGTCGTCGTCACAAGTTGGAATGTGGATCGCCGACAAATTGAAGACGTCGATTCGCAACAGCATCGGCGCCTGGTGGGAAGTCGACGGTGCACTCGACCAGTCCCTCCTGACCACGGCACTGCGGCAGGTGCTGCGGGAGAACCCCAACCTTCTCGTCACCTTCGAGGAAACTGAGTCCGGAGTTCGGTCGGTGCCCCGTGACCTCGGACCGTGGCAACCCTTCTTCTACGACTTGAGTGGTTCTGAGAACGCTGAGGAAGAGCTGTACGAACTGCTCGCGAAGTTGCATGAGGAGAAGTTCGACCTGAGCCGTGATCTGCTGTTCCGGCTCGGCGCCATCAAAGTCGGCGAAGCGCGCTGGATATTCTGCGAGATATTCCATCACATCGTGAACGACGGCCTCGGCTACAACAACTTCGCGTTGCGGTGCGCCGAGGTCTACACCGCCCTTGCCGAGGGCCGGCCGGTACCGGAGGTGCCGGTCCTCGACGGCGACATCGTGGCGGCCGAGGAGACGGACTACCGGCAGTCTCCGCAGTTCGCGGAGGACGCCGCGTTCTGGCGGGGCTACCTCGCGGACTCGCCGGACGCCGCTCGGCTGCCTAGCGCCCGTGCTGCGGGCGAGGCCGGGGCGGGCGACGACGACGCGCGGCCGGGCTTTGGGCCCGCGCGGGTCGCCCACGCGGTCGGCATGGCCAACTGCACGACGGTTATTCCCAGTGAGGAGGTCGTGGAGTGGAAGCGCGTCGCCAAGTCGTTCGACCTCTCAATACCCACCCTGGTGACGACGGCCGCGGCCGTGTTCATGCGGGAAACCTGTGGGCTCTCGGACATCGTGTTCTCGCTCGCCGCGGGCAACCGTTCCGAGATCACCCGGAAGGCGACCGGAATGGCCGCGAACTTCGTCCCGCTGCGGGTCACTGTCCGGGAGACCGACCCGTTCGTCGAGGTGGCCCGCGCGATCGCCGCGGAAAAGGCCACCGTCGCTCCGCACAGCCGGTACCTGATCGCCGACATCCGGCAGGACATGGGACTGACCGACGTCGGGCGTAACCCGCTCGGCGTGATCATGAACTTCATCCCGATGCGGCGTCTCCGCTTCGGCACGTCCCCGGCGTCCTTCTTCGCGGGTTGCTTCCCCTCGCCGGATGAGCTCATGATCACCGTCTTCCGGTCCGGTCCGGAGGAAGCCATCACGATCAGCATGGACGCGCCTCTGTCCATGTACACCACTGCTGAGCTGGAGCGGTTCTCGTCGCGTCTCGTCACGTTCGTACGGACCGTGGCCGCCGATCCACGGATGCGGGTCGGCGCGGCGGATCCGCTGGACGGTGTTGAGCGGGACTGGCTGCTCCGGGAGTTGAACGACACGGGCGTGCCGCTGTCGGGCTTGGCACTGCCGGGGCTGTTCGCGCGACAGGTGGAGCGGACGCCGGACGCACAGGCCCTGGTGTCCGGCGATGAGGTTCTGACATACCGGGAGTTGGACGCGCGGGCGCGCCGTCTGGCGGGCGTGCTGCGGTGCCAGGGTGTCGGTGCCGAGGTGGTCGTGGCGGTCGCCCTGCCGCGCTCGGTCGACCTGGTGGTCGCCCTCCTCGCGGTGCTGAAGGCGGGCGGGGCCTATCTGCCGCTGGACCCGGGGTATCCGGCGGACCGGGTCAGGTCGATGGTGTGCGACGCCAAGGCCCGCCTCGTGCTGACCGACGCGGCGACAGCCGGAACCCTGCCCGAGGAGCTGGCACTCACTACCGTTCTGCTCGACGAAGACCGCGGCCCGGACGCCCTCGGTGGCGGAGACAGCGAGCTGCTGGACCTCCCCTCGTGCTGGGCACCGGATCAGCTGGCGGCCGTCATGTTCACCTCCGGGTCGACCGGAGCCCCCAAGGGGACCGGCACGACGCACCGCAACCTCGAAGCCTTTGTGACGGACCACCGTTGGCAGGGCGACGGCCACGCCACTTCGCTGTTCCACGCGCCGCACACCTTCGACGCATTCGTCAAGGAATTGTGGGTTCCGCTGGTGAACGGCGGCCGTGTGGCTGTGGCTCCGCCGGGAGAGCTGGACATCGAGACCCTCGCCGACCTGCTGGCCACCCACCAGGTCACCGTGCTGTGGCTCACCGCCGGGCTGTTCAGGGCGATTGCGGAGGAACGCCCGGAGTGCCTCGCCGGGCTGCGCGAGGTGTGGACGGGCGGGGACGTCGCGTCCCCGGCCGCCTGGCGCCGCGTGCGGCAGGTCTGCCCCGACGTGGCGCTCGGCAACGGCTACGGGCCGACCGAGACGACGGTGTTCGCCGCCACACATCGCATCGCCCCGGACGAACAGGTGCGCCGCGGCGTGCCGATTGGCCGCCCGCTGGACAACACCGCGGTCTACGTCCTCGGACCCGGTCTCGCGCCGGTTCCGGTCGGCACCGTCGGGGAGCTGTACGTGGCTGGAGCCGGTGTGGCGCGCGGCTACCTCGGGCGGCCCGGGCAGTCCGCTGAGCGGTTCGTCGCCTGCCCGTTCGGTCCCGCCGGCGGGCTGATGTACCGGACGGGAGACCTGGTGCGGTGGGACGCCGAGGGGCGTCTTGAGTACGTGGGCCGCACCGACACACAGGTGAAGGTGCGCGGGTTCCGAATTGAACCGGCGGAGATCGAAGCGGTGCTGGGTGAGCACCCCGGTGTCGCGCAGTCGCTCGTGGTGGCCAGAGCGGGCGGCTCCGGGCACCGACAGCTCGTGGGGTATGTGGTGCCCGTCGGCGGCGGTGTCGTCGGTGGCGACGGCGCGGGCGGCGTCGGCGACCTCGACTTCCAGGCCGGTGTCTCGGGCGGCGAGCTCCGCCGGTTCGCGGCCGGGCGGCTGCCGCAGTTCATGGTGCCTTCGGCGTTCGTGGTACTCAACCGTCTGCCGTTGACCGCGAACGGCAAGGTGAACCGAGCAGCGCTGCCGGAGCCGGAATTCCAAGGGCAGGCGTATCAGGCGCCGCGCAGTGATGAAGAGCGTCTCCTGGCCGAGGTGTTCGCCGATGTACTGGGTCTCGGGCAGGTGGGTGTCGACGACGACTTCTTCGCCCTGGGCGGGGACAGCATCCGCTCGATCCAGGTCGTAGCGAGGGCCAAGACACGGGGACTGAGGGTCAGCACGCGGGCGCTCTTCGAGTACCGGACGATCGCCCGCCTCGCCGAGTTCGCGAGCGAGCAGGAGGGAGACTGGGAAAGGCTGCCGGAGTTGCCCGGTGGCGGTATCGGCTCGGTTCCGGCCTCCCCGGTGGCGCTCCAAGTCCTCGGCGCCGGCGGTGGCGTGAACCGGTTCGCCATGGCCATGAACCTGCGCCTGCCGCGGGCCATCGACCGAGCCGGGCTCGTCGCGGTACTGGAAGCCGTCCTGACTCGCCACGATATCCTGCGCAGTCGGCTCGAGCCGGCCACTCTCGGCCTGCGTGTCGACTCGGCGGCGGACGCCGTGGATGTCGACCCGCTGGTGCGCCAGGTTCCGTGCGCGCAATGGCCGCCCCGGGACGAGGCCGTCGCGGCGGAGCTGGACGCAGCCGCGGACCGCCTGAACCCGGTCGACGGAGTGATGGCGCAGTTTGTGTGGTTCACCTCGGACTCGGAGGAGTCGGAGCCCGGGTGGCTCCTGGTGGTGCTGCACCACCTGGTGGTTGACGGTGTGTCGTGGCGCATCCTGCTGCCGGACATGGCTGCGGCGTGGCGCCAGGTGCGTGCCGACGAGGAGCCGGTGCTGCCCGAGGTCGGCACCTCCGTACGGCGATGGGCGCATGCCCTGGTGGACGAGGCGGCCCGCAGGAAGGCGGAACTCCCGCTGTGGCTGGACATGCTGGCGGGCGCCGAACCACCCCTGGGCGAGCGGACCCTTGACGCGGCTAAGAACGTGACGGCGACAGCGGACGAGCTGCGCGTCCAGGTGCCTGCCGCGGTCGCCGAAGCGGTGCTTACCGCGCTGCCCGCGGCGTACCGGGGCGGCCCGGAGGACGGCCTGCTGGCCGGCCTGGCGCTTGCGGTGACCGGCTGGCGGCGCGCGAGGGGGTTGGGCGACGCGTCGTTCTCGATACGGCTGGAGGGCCACGGACGCGAGGAGGGCGCCATCCCCGGAGCCGACCTCTCGCGCACGGTCGGCTGGTTCACCAGCATGTTCCCGGTGCGACTCGACCTGAACGGCGTCGACGTGGACGACGCCGTCGCCGGCGGGCCGGACGCCGGACGAGCCGTCAAGCTCGTCAAGGAGCGCCTGCGCTCGATCCCGGACAAGGGCATCGGCTACGGACTGCTGCGGCACCTGAACAAGGACACCTCGGCGACCCTCGCCCCGTACGGCAACCCGCAGATCGGCTTCAACTACCTCGGCAAGGTCACCGCGGCGGACATCCCGGAGGAACTCCGGCAAGACGGCTGGACCCCGCTGACCGCGCTGGGGGAGCTGATTCCCGCGCCGAACGCGGACCTTCCGCCCCTGTCGGCGCTGGAGATCAACGTGGCGGTCGGCGAGGACGGATGCCTTACGGCGCACTTCGGCTTCACCGCCGGTGTCACCCGTGCAGAGGTGGACGAGTTGGCGCGACGGTGGGTCGACGCGCTGACCGGGCTCGCGCGACACGCCGCGGCCCCCGACGTCGGTGGGCTGACCCCCGCGGACGCGCCCCTGGTCGAGGTAAGTCAGGCGGACATCGACGCCTGGGAGGCCCGGTACGGCAGGCTGGCCGCGATCGGGCCGGTCACGCCCGCGCAATCCGGGCTGCTGTTCCACACCATGCTCGCCGAGAGCTCGTTCGACGTGTATCACCTGCAGTTCGTGTTCCACCTCTCCGGCGAGACCGATCCGGAGCGGATGCGTCGCGCCGGACAGGCTCTTCTTGAGCGCCACCCGAACTTGCGCGCGGCGTTCGCGGCCGACGACGACGGAGAGACCATCCACCTCGTTCCGCGCCACGTCGAGCTGCCCTGGCGCTTCCTCGACCTCACCGGCGGCGGTGACCTTGAGGCGTTCCTCATCGAGGACCGTGCGGCCCACTTCGACCCCGCCACACCGCCTCTGGTCCGCCTGACCTTGGCCAGGACGGCACCTGACCGGGCTGAACTCGTGCTGACCGCGCACCACGCGCTGTTCGACGGCTGGTCGCTGCCGTTGCTGATGCGAGACCTGCTTCGGCTCTACGCGGCGGACGGTGGCCCCGCCGACCTGCCCCCAGCACGCGACTACGCGGACTTCCTCACCTGGCTCGCCGACCAGGACCACAAGGCCTCGGCGCGCGCATGGGCCGCGGAGCTCGACGGGCTGCGCCGGCCCACCCTGCTGGCCCCGAAGACCGCGGCCGCCGACGCCGAGGGCGTCCGACGGGTAGAGCTCGACCTGGGCTTCGACACCGCACAGCGACTCAACCGGTGTGCTGCGGCGCTGAGTATCACGCTCAACACCCTCGTGCAGGGCGCGTGGGCGACGCTGCTCGCGCAGTTGACGCGGCAGCAGGACGTGGTCTTCGGTGCCACCGTGTCCGGGCGACCCGATGCGCTCCCGGGCTCGGACCGCATGGTCGGGCTGTTCATCAACACCATCCCGGTACGGGTCCCGTGTCCGGCGGAGCAATCCGTGGCCGAACTTCTGGGACGCCTGCAGGACCGGCAGAGCAAGCTCTTCGACCACCACTACTACGGCTTGTCCGACATCCAGGAGGAGACCGGACACGGCACGCTGTTCGACACCCTCATCGGGTACGAGTCCTACCCCGTGGACCGGGTCGCGCTCGCCGAAGCCGATGCCGCGGCGGGCCTCGCGGTTACCGGAATGCGGCCGTACTACGGCTCGCACTACCCCATCACGCTGAACGCGTCCGCCGAGCCCTACCTTCAGCTCTCTATCGACTATCCGGTCGGACAGCTTGAACACGAGACGATCACGTTGCTCGCCGCCCGCCTCGTGCGCATCCTTGAGCAAATCGCGGATGATCCTGACACCCCGGTCGGTACGCTCGAAACCCTCGACGCCGCGGCCCGGGACCGGCTGCGTGAGCTGCTTCAGCTCGACCAGCTCCACGAGGACTCACCGGAGCAGGCAGCATCCGATGCCGGATCCGTGGCGTACCGCGCGCCGCGGACGGCGCGTGAGGAATCCCTGTGCACGCTCTTCGCCGATGTGCTCGAAGTGGACCGGGTGGGCATCGACGACAACTTCTTCGACCGCGGCGGAAACTCGCTGAGGGCGATCAAGCTGGTCAATCTGATCCGTGCGGAACTGAGCCTGGAAGTCCCGATCCGCACGTTGTTCGAGACGCAGACCATCGCCGCGCTGTCGACGGTGTGGGAAGACCTGTCCCTGTCGAACCGGCCGACCTTGAGCAGAAGGACGAAGGGCGGAGAAATCGTGCCCGCTTCCGTCAAATAGTCGCCGCAGCGTCCCACCAACAAGGTCGCGGAGGAATTGAGACAAGATGATCCCGTTGTCGTTCGCGCAGCGCCGGATGTGGTTCATTCACCGGTTCGAAGGTCCTTCAGCGACCTACAACGCCCCATTCGTCCTGCGCCTGACCGGTGAGCTGGACGCCGGCGCCCTGGAGCTGGCGTTCCGCGATGTCGTCGACCGGCACGAGGCCTTGCGGACCGTGATCGTCGAGGATGCCGACGGCACGCCGTTCCAGCGGGTCCTGCCCTCGGACGCGCAGCCGTTCGAGCTGCCTGTCGTCGACGTTACGGAGGAGGACCGGGCAGAGGCGGTCCGCGCCACAGTCACCGTGCCGTTCGACCTGACGGCGGACTTGCCGATACGGGCCAGGTTGTTGCGGTGCGGTCCGCGCGACCACACGCTGGCGCTCGTCCTCCACCACATCGCTGCGGACGGTGAGTCTACCGAGCCACTGGTGCGGGACCTGAGGTCGGCGTACTCGGCCCGCAGGGCGGGCCGGGCGCCGATGTGGGAGCCGCTCGCGGTGCAGTACGCGGACTACACGCTCTGGCAGCGCGACCTGCTCGGCGACGAGTCGGATCCCGAGAGCCTCGGGGCCAAACAACTGCAGTACTGGCGACACGAGTTGGCCGACCTGGCTCAGCCCCTGGCCATCGCAACCGACCGCCCGCGGCCGAAGACGCCGAGTAGCCGGGGTGACCTGGTCGAGGGCTGGGTCGACGCCGACCTTCTTGCCGACGTGGAGAAGCTGGCCGCCCGGCAGGACACCACCGTGTCCATGGTCATGCAGTCGGCGCTCGCAGTCCTGCTCCAGCACCTCGGCGGCGGTGACGACCTGACCATAGGCGCGCCGATCGTCGGCCGTACCGACGCGGCCCTGAAGGACCTCGTCGGCTTCTTCGTCAACACCTGGGTACTGCGCGCCGACCTCTCCGGCAATCCCACATTTCTTCAACTGCTCGACCGGGTAAAGGACAAGGCCCTCGCCGCGTACGACAACCAGGACATGCCGTTCGAGCGGCTAGTGGAACTGATCAACCCGGACCGGTCCTCCGCGTACCACCCGTTCTTCCAGGTGATGCTCGCCTGGCAAATCTCCTGGCCTGAAGTGGAACTCCCGGGCCTGGAGGTGGAGTTCGAGCCGAACCAGAACCATGCGGCGAAGTTCGACCTGTTCTTCAACATGATTCCGAACCCCGCGGGCGGGGCCGAGTGCCGACTCGAGTACGCCACCGACCTGTTCGACCGGGAGACGGCCGAGGGCATCGTGGACCGGTTCCTCCGGGTACTCGGCCGGCTCGTGGCCGACCCGGGGCGCAGGATCGGCGGCATCGACGTGCTCGACACGGCCGAGCGGGACCGGCTGCTCACCCAGTTCAACGACACGGCCACTGCGGTGTCCGATGCGACCGTCGTGGACCTGTTCGAGAGCCAGGTGGCCCGCACGCCCGACGCACCGGCCCTTGTGTGTGAGGACCGGACGCTGACCTACCGCGAGCTCGACGACCGGGCGAACAGTGTCGCGTGGGAGCTGGTCCGGCGTGGTGCCGGCCCTGAAGACCTGGTGGTCCACGCGCTGCCCCGCACGGTTGACCTGGTTGTGGGACTGCTCGGCATCCTCAAGTCTGGTGCCGGCTACCTGCCGATGGACCCGCAGTACCTCAGCAGGCGGGCGCAGAGCGTCCTGGCGGAGGCGGCTCCCCGCTTCGCCGTCACCGACACCGCCACCTGGCAGGGCCTGCCGTACGACGACATCTCGGTCGTCAACCTCGACCATCGCGCGGAGTGGAACACGCCCGACAGGGTGCTGGACAACGCGAGCAGAACCGCGCCGTTGGGGCCGGACAACCTCGCGTACGTGATGTACACCTCAGGTTCCACAGGCAAGCCGAAGGGCGCGGCGATCACCCACCGCAATGTCGTCAATGGAGTACGGGAGCTGGTGCGTGTCCTCGACGCCCCGCCCGGGTGGCGGATGCTGGCCGGCACCTCGGTCAACTTCGACGTCTCGGTTTTCGAGCTGCTGACCACCCTGTCCACCGGCGGCACGGCCGAGCTGGTACCGAACGCGTTGGCGCTCGGCGAGCGGGATGGCTGGGACGGCCATGTGATCAGCGCGGTCCCCACGGTACTCGGGGAACTGGTGGACCACCTGCCGAAGTCGTCCGACCTGCGAGCGGTCGTGCTTGCGGGCGACGTACTCCCTGCCCGCCTCGTGCGGCAGGTGCGCGAGGCCCTGCCCCACGTGCAGATCGTCAACTCCTACGGTCAGAGTGAGAGCTTTTACGCCACCGCGTTCTCCCTCCCGGCGGGCGAGGAGTGGGCGCACGGCGATGTCGCACCCATCGGCACGCCGCTGGGAAATATGCGCGCCTACGTCCTTGGCCCCGGACTCGCTCCGGTGCCGCAGGGCGTCATCGGTGAGCTGTACGTGGTCGGGACCTGCCTGGGCCGCGGCTACCACGGCCGCCCGGGCCTCACCGCCGAGCGCTACGTGGCGAACCCGTTCAGCTCCACGGGGGAGCGGATGTACCGTACAGGCGACCTGGCCCGCTGGAATGCCAGTGGCCAACTGGAGTGCGTCGGCCGCGGCGACGGCCAGGTCAAGGTGCGCGGCTTCCGCATCGAGACGGCCGAGGTCCAGGCCGCGTGCGAGCAGCACCCCGGGATCAGCGAGGCCGTGGTGATCAGCCGGGAGGTGCCCTCGGGCGGGCAGCGGCTCGTCGCGTACGTCGTGCACACCGGCGAGGGGGCCGTCGGTGACGACGGCGCCGGCGGTATCGGCAACGTGGACGTGCAGGCCGGCGCCTCAGCGGCCGAGCTGCGCAAGTTCGTGGCGGCGCGGCTGCCCGACTACATGGTGCCGTCGGCCTTTGTGGTCCTCGGCCGGATGCCGCTCGGGCCGACCGGCAAGCTGGACCGCTCCGCCCTGCCCGAACCGGAGTTCCTGGGCGAGACCTACCGGGAGCCGCGGACCGAGACCGAGGCGATCATCACCTCGGCGTACGCCGATGTCCTCGGTGTGGAGCGAGTCGGCATCGACGACGACTTCTTCGTGGTTGGCGGGGACAGCCTGCGCTCGATCCAGGTGGTGGCCCGGGCTCGGGCCCGGGGTCTGGAACTCACCACCCGGGAGATATTCGAGTGCCGCACGGCGGCCCGGCTCGCCGAGGTGGCCTCAGCCCGCCAGGACCAGACGCCCGCGCTCGCCGAGGACGAGGGCGGCGGCGTCGGCCCGATGCCGTTGCAACCGGTGGCGCGGGAGGTGTTCGAGCACGGCGGCGGGATGAAACGATTCGCCATGTCGATGGCCCTTGAGCTGCCTGCTGGTATCGACGCGGACGGACTCGCAGCGACGCTGGACGCGGTGCTCGACCGGCACGACCTGCTGCGTGCGCGTCTGGTACGTGGCGACGGGCTCTCCCTCGATGCGCGTCCGACGGGCACCGTGCGGGCCGCCGGCCTGATTCGCCGGGTCGCCTGCGACGGCCGGTGGGATGAACCGTCGCTGCGGGAGCGGGCGAAGGCGGAACTGGACGACGCGGTCGGGCGGCTCGACCCGGAGGCCGGGGTCATGGCGCGGTTCGTCTGGTTCGCTGCGGAGTCCGGCGCGGGCAGGCTGCTCGTGGTGTTGCACCACCTGGTTGTGGACGGCGTCTCCTGGCGCATCCTCATGTCGGACCTCGCCGACGCGTGGCAGCAGGTTCACTCCGGCCGGACCCCCGAACTACCCGAGGTCGGCACGTCGGCCCGCCGCTGGGCCACGGCACTTCAGGCCGAGGCGCTGTCCCCGGAGCGGGAAGCGGAAGTGGAGTACTGGCGGGACATGCTGGAGACGCCGAACCCGCCGCTGGGCACGCGCGCCCTCGACCCGGCGGTGGACGTGATGTCCACGGTCGAAACCCTGCGGGTGCGGCTCCCCGCAGCAGCCACCGAGGCGGTGCTGACCAGGCTGCCCGCGGCGTTCCGGGGTACCGGGACCGACGTGCTGCTCGCCGCTCTCGCCCTGGCGGTGAACCGGTGGCGCGGTACGGACCGCTCGACCCTGGTCCGTCTCGAGGGGCACGGCCGCGAGGAGGACGTCGTCCCCGGCGCCGACCTCTCGCGGACCGTCGGCTGGTTCACCAGCATGTACCCGGCCCGGGTCGACGTGGCGGGGGTCGACCTCGCTGACGTGCTGGCGGGTGGTCCCGCGGTCGGCAAGGCGATCAAGCTGGTCAAGGAGCAACTGCGTGGGATCCCGGACAAGGGCGTGGGGTACGGGCTGCTGCGCCACCTGAACCCGGAGACCGCCCCGCAGCTCGCTGAGTACCCGGCGCCGCAGATCGGGTTCAACTACCTCGGCCGGATCACCGACGCCGACGTGCCCGAGCACCTGCGCGCGAGCGGGTGGGGACCGGCGTCCTGGTCCAGCGAGCTGATCCCGGCGCCCGATCCGGACCTGCCCGCGCTGTCCGCCCTTGAGGTCAGCTCGGTCGCCATGGATACCGCCGACGGCATTGAGCTGCAGACGGTCTTCATGTTCCCCACCGGGGTGCTGTCCCGCGAGCGGACCGCCGAACTGGCCGAGCTGTGGGTCGAGGTGCTGCACGGCATGGCCGCGCACGCAACCCGCCCGGAGATCGGTGGGCTGACGCCCTCGGACGCCGCGCTGGTCCCGGTGCGGCAGGACGACATCGAGACCTGGGAGGAGCGCTACGGCCGTCTCGTCGAGGTGTGGCCGCAGGCTCCGGGACAGTCCGGCATCCAGTTCCAGGCCGCGCTCGCCGACGGCTCCTTCGACGTCTACCACATGCAGTTCGTGCTGCACCTGTCCGGGCACGTGGACCCGGAACGCATGCGGTCGGCCGGGCAGGCGCTCCTAGACCGGCATCCGAACCTGCGCGCCGCGTTCCTCACCGGAGCCGACGGCGACCCGGTGCAGGTCGTGCCGGAGCGCGTCACCGTGCCCTGGCGGCACATCACCCTGACCGGTCAGGGCGAATCCGAGGAGAACGCGGCGGTCGACGAGATCCTCGCCGAGGACCGGGCCGACCGGCTCGACCCCACCCGGCCGCCGCTGTTCCGCCTCGCCTTGCTCACCTGCGGGCCCGACCGGGCGAAGCTCATCATCACCGCACACCACACCCTGTTCGACGGCTGGTCCTCACCGGTGGTGATCACGGATCTGATCCGGCTGTACTCCGGGAGGAGCGCGCTGCCCCCGGTCCGCAGCTACGGCGACTACCTGGCCTGGCTGTCCCGGCAGGACCGAGAGGCGTCGGCCGCCCGGTGGGCCGCCGAGCTGGCCGGCTTCGAGCAGCCGACCCTCATGGCCCCGAACGCCTCTCTCACGGAGGTGGCGGCGTCCGCCCTCGGCCGCGTCGAGGTGCCGTGGTCCATCGACCAGGGACGTGAACTCGCCCGGCGTGCCGCGGAACTCGGCGTCACCCTGAACACGCTCCTCCAGGGGGCGTGGGCGATCCTGCTCTCGAAGCTGACCGGGCAGCGGGACGTGGTGTTCGGCGCCGCCGTCAACGGACGTCCGGCGGACCTGCCTGGATCGGACGAAATGGTTGGCCTGTTCATCAACACCCTCCCGGTCAGGGTGCCCTGCCCGCCGGATCACAGCATGGCCCGCGTCATCACCGAGCTTCAGGACCGGCAGACCGCACTGCTCGACCACCACCACTACGGGCTCGCCGACATTCAGCGGGCAACCGGGCTGCAAGCCCTCTTCGACACGATCGTGGTGTTCGAGAACTACCCGATCGACCGCGAGGGGATCGTCGACGCGAACATGTCGGCGGGCTTCACCATCGACGCCATCCGGCCGTTCGCGGGCTCGCACTACCCGCTCACCCTCAACTCCACTGACCCCTACCTGCGGCTCTCCCTCGACTACCAGAACAATCTCTACGAGCGGGCCGAGGCCGAGGAGATCGCCTCCCGGCTCGTACGGGTCCTTGAGCACCTGGTCGTCGACCCCAATGCGCCCATCGGTGCCGTCGAGGTGCTCAGCCAGGAGGAGCGAGACCGCCTGGTGCGGGAGGTCAACGACACCGCACACCCGGTAGCCCCCGACACGCTGCCGGACACCTTCGAGGCCCAGGTGGAGCGCGAGCCCGACCGGGTTGCGCTCATCGGTGACCAGGAGCGGCTCACGTACAGCGAGTTCAACGCCCGCGCCAACCGGCTGGCGCACTGGCTGCGGGAACAGGGGGCGGGTCCCGAGCAGTTGGTGGCCGTGCGCGTCCCGCGCTCCGTCAACCTCATGGTGGCCATCTACGCGGTCGTCAAGGCGGGCGCCGCCTACGTGCCGATCGACACCGAACTGCCCGAGGACCGGGTGCGGCACGTCCTGGACAGCGCCACGCCGCTCCTCATGCTCGACGGCACGCTCCCCGACGTATCCGCCTACCCGGCCACCAACCCCCAGCGGACCCTGAGCCCGGACAACGCGGCGTATGTCATCTTCACCTCCGGCTCCACGGGTGGTCCCAAGGGGGTGCAGGTGTCCCACCGGTCGATCATGAACCGGTTGAAATGGGGCCTGGCACATTTCGATGTGGGCGTCGAGGATCGGGTGCTGTTGAGCACGTCGGCGAGCTTCGATGTGTCGGTGCCCGAGCTGTTCGCACCGCTCCAGGTCGGCGCCGCCGTCGTCATCGCACGTCCTGACGGGCGGCGGGATCCTTCGTATCTGGCGGAGTTGATCCGGCGGGAGAAGGTGACCGGCGCGGACTTCGTGCCCTCCCTGTTGGAGGCGTTCGTCAACGAGCCCTCGGCCAAGCAGTGCGGCAGCCTGCGTTGGATCGAGGTCGCGGGCGAGGCTTTCCCCGCCGCCCTTGCCAACAAGGCCGTGGGTGTCCTGCCGGACTGCGGGGTTCACAACCTCTACGGGCCCACCGAAGCCGCCGTGGAGGTCACGGCCTGGCAGCACATACCGGGCGCTGAGCGGGTGCCCATCGGCGCCCCGGTGTGGAACACCCAGGTGTACGTCTTGGACGCCGCTCTGCGCCCGGTCGCGCCGGGAGTAGCGGGCGAGCTGTACCTGGCCGGAGCCGGACTCGCCCGCGGCTACCTGGGCCAGAGCGGCCTGACCTCCCACCGCTTCGTGGCTTGCCCCTTCGGCGCGCCCGGCACGCGCATGTACCGCACCGGCGACCTGGTGCGCTGGAACGGCGAGGGCCAGGTCGAGTACATCGGACGCACCGACTTCCAGGTCAAGGTTCGCGGCTTCCGCATCGAACTCGCCGAGGTCGAGTCCGTGCTGACCGCGCACGAGGATGTCGACAGTGCGGTGGTCGTGGTCCGCGAGGACCGGGCCGGAGACCAGCGCCTGGTCGCGTACGTCGTCCCTGGCGACGGCACCCAGGACCCGGCCCGTCTGGACATCGCGGCCCTGACCGAACTCGCCCGCGGGCGGCTGCCCGACTACATGGTCCCCTCCGCGATCGTGCCGCTCACCGCCTTCCCCACCAACGCCAGCGGGAAGCTCGACCGCAACGCGCTACCTGCCCCGGACCACACCGAGGCCACGGCCGGACGCGGTCCACGCGACCACCGCGAGGAAGTCCTCTGCCGCCTGTTCGCCGAGCTCCTCGGCGTCGAGGAGATCGGTATCGACACGGACTTTTTCGACGCCGGCGGGCACTCGCTGCTCGCGACCCGCCTGATCGGCCGCATCCGCACCGAGCTCGACGCCGATGTGAAGGTCACGACGGTGTTCCGCAACCGGACGGTCGCCCGGCTCGCCAAGAAGATCGAGAAGCAGGCCACGTCGAAACGTCCCCGGCTTCGCCCGATGAACGTACAGGAGAACCGCCGATGATCCCGCTGTCCTTCGCGCAGAGCCGCATGTGGTTCCTGCACAAGCTGGAAGGCCCGTCCGCGACCTACAACGTCCCGTTCGTGCTGCGCCTGGACGGGCCACTGGACACGGCGGCTCTGGCCGCGGCGGTCACGGACGTCACCGACCGGCACGAGAGCCTGCGCACTCTCGTCGTCGAGGACGCGGGCGGCACACCGGAGCAGCGGATCCTGCTCCCGGAAGAGGCCGACTTCCCCTTCCGCGTCATCGACGTGGCCGCCGAGGGGGTGGACGCCGCCGTGCACGAGGTCGCCCGCGAGCCCTTCGACCTGGACACCGAACTGCCCCTGCGCACCACCGTGCTGCGGGTCGCCCCGCAGGAGCACGTCCTGGTGTTCGTCTTCCACCACATCGCCGCTGACGGCGCATCCATCGCGCCGTTCGTCCGCGACTTGGTGTCTGCGTACACCGCCCGCCACCACGGCGGCACCCCCGAGTGGACGCCGCTGCCCGTGCAGTACAAGGACTACACGCTTTGGCAGCGGCAGCTCCTGGGCGACGAGGCCGACCCGCAGAGCACCGCCGCCGAGCAGATCGCGTACTGGAAGAAGGAGCTGGCCGAGGTCCCGCAGCCGCTCCAGCTGCCCCTCGACCGGCCCCGGCCCGCGGTCGCCAGCCACCGCGGGGGCGAGGTCCCCTTCGTCCTGCCGCCCGCGACGCTGTCCGGGGTGCAGAAGCTGGCCATGGACCACGGCGCCACCGCGCCCATGGTCGCCCAGGCCGCGCTCGCGGTGTTGCTGCACAAGCTGGGCGCGGGCGACGACATCCCGATCGGCAGCCCCATTGAGGGCCGCGGCGACGAGCAACTCGACGACCTCATCGGCTTCTTTGTCAACACCTGGGTGCTGCGCGCCGATCTGTCCGGGAACCCGACGTTCACCGACCTGCTCGAACAGGTGCGGGACAAGGCCCTGGCCGCGTACGACCACCAGGACATCCCCTTCGAGCGGCTCGTGGAACTGCTCAACCCGGACCGCACCACCGCCTACATGCCGCTGTTCCAGACCGCCCTCGGCTGGCAGTTCGTGTGGGGTGAGATCGAGATGCCGGGCCTGAAGGTCACCCCCGTGCCCGTCGGCACCGGCACCGCCAAGTTCGACCTGCTCTTCAACATCGTCCCGAATGCCTCCGGCGGCACTCATGGCCTGCTCGAGTACGCCACCGACCTGTTCGACCACCCCACCGCCGAAGCGGTCGTCGAGCGGTTCGCGCGCATTCTGGAGCAGGTCCTCGACGACCCGCGGACGCCGCTCAGCGCCATCGAGGTGCTTTCGGACCAGGAGCGGGAGTGGGCCCTGCGCGGCACCAACGACACGTCGGCCAAGGTGCCCGAGCGCACCATCGACGCGATCTTCGCCGAGTGGGCCGCCACCACGCCGGACGCCGTCGCGGTGGAGCGCGGCGACGTGGCGCTCAGCTACCGCGAGGTCGACGAGCGGGCCAACCGGCTCGCGCGGGTCCTCGTCGAGCGGGGCGTGGGCCCCGAGTCCGTGGTGGCCGTGGCCGTGTCCCGCACGCCCGAGTGGGCTGTCGCCGTCCTCGGCGTGCTCAAGGCCGGCGGCGCCTACCTGCCCGTGGACCCGACCTACCCGGCCGAGCGCGTGACCTTCATGGTCACCGACTCCGGAGCGGCCCTCGTCCTCGGCGACGCGGCGGCGGCGAAGCAGCTGCCGGAGCTGCCCGCGCCCGTACTCCGCCTCGACGCCCTGGACATCACCCAGGCCCTCGCCGCCGCCGACCCGCGCCCCGTCACCGACGCCGACCGGCACGGCCCGGTGACCGTCGCCCACACCGCGTACGTGATCTACACGTCCGGCTCGACCGGCACCCCGAAGGGCGTCGCCGTCAGTCACACCGGCATGGCCAGCCTCATCGCCGCGCAGGCGGAGAGGCTCGGCGTGAACCCGGACAGCCGCGTGCTCCAGTTCGCGTCCCCGAGCTTCGACCAGTCGCTGTGGGAGTGGGGCATGGCCCTGTCGGCGGGCGCGCGCCTCGTCCTCGCCGACCCCGTCGAGCTCGGCGCGGGTGAACCGCTCATCGGCACCATCGCCGCGCACGGTGTGACGCACGCGACGCTGCCGCCCGCGGTCCTCGCCGCCCTGCCCGTCGGATCGCTGCCGAGCCTCGAGACACTTGTCGTCGGCGGCTCCGCGTCCACGCCCGAGCTGGTCGCGCAGTGGTCGGAGGGACGCCGGATGATCAACGGCTACGGCCCGACCGAGATCACCGTATGCGCCGCCATGAGCACGCCCATGGTGGGCGACGGCCGTGTCCCGCCCATCGGACGGCCCGTCACCAACACCCGAGCCTATGTGCTCGACTCGGCGCTGCGCCCGGTCGCCCCCGGCGTCGCCGGTGAGCTGTACATCGCCGGGCCCGGCCTCGCCCGCGGCTATCTCGGGCGGACGGGCCTGACCGCGAACCGGTTCGTCGCCTGCCCTTACGGCCCGCCCGGCACCCGTATGTACCGCTCCGGCGACCTGGTGCGCTGGGCCAAGGACGGCCAGCTCGAATACCTCGGCCGCACCGACTTCCAGGTCAAGATCCGCGGCTTCCGTATCGAGCTGGGCGAGATCGAGCACGCCCTGACCACCCACCCCGGCGTGGAGCAGGCCGCGGTCGTGGTACGCGAGAACCAACGCGGCGATCAGCAACTGGTCGGCTACGTCGTGCCTAAGGTCTACGAGGCCACCGTGGCCGACGCCCAGGTCGACGAGTGGCGTGACCTCTATGACGACAGCTACGCCGACTCCAGCGACGGCCTTCTCGGCGAGGACTTTCAGGGCTGGAACTCCAGCTACACAGGCGAGCCGATCCCCTTGGAGCAGATGCGCGCGTGGCAGGACGCCGCCGTGGCTCAGGTGCTGCGCCACGCGCCCCGGCGCATCCTCGAGCTCGGCGTGGGCTCCGGCCTGCTTCTGGCGAAGATCGTCGACCACGTCGAGGAGTACTGGGGCACCGACATCTCCGGCACGGTCGTGGACCGGGTGCGCGCCCAGGCCGAACAGGCCGGGTACGGAGACCGGGTCCGCGTCAGCGCCCAAGCAGCCGACGACATGACCGGGCTGCCCGCGGGCCGGTTCGACACCATCGTCCTCAACTCGGTGGTGCAGTACTTCCCGAACGCCGCGTACCTGGACCAGGTGCTTCGCCAGGCCATGGACCTGCTCGCGCCCGGTGGCCGGATCATCGTTGGTGACGTCCGCAGCGCCGCAACCCGCCTGCTGATGCACACCGCCGTGCAGCACACCGCCCACCCGCACGCTTCGCCCGACGAACTGCGCACCCTGGTGAAGCGGGAACTGCTCGCCGAGCGCGAGCTGACTATCGCCCCCGAGTGGTTCACCGACTGGGCGGCCGAGTGCTCCGCCACCGCCGACATCCGGCTCAAGCCCGGTGAGGTGCACAACGAACTGACTCGGCACCGCTACGAGGTCATCCTCCACAAGCAGCCCGCCAACGTGCTCGACCTGGCCGACGTGCCGTCGCTGCCGTGGGGCGACGAGGACGGCGTCGAGGACCTGGACGACCTCGACGGCCTGGTCGACCGGGCGAGCGGCCCGGTGCGCGTGACTGGGATACCCAACGCGCGCCTGTCCGAGGAGGTCACCCTCGCCGTGACCACGGGCCTCCTCGACCCGGTGGCAACCGCGGGCGACCCCCTCGACCCGCACGAGCTGCTCCAGTGGGCGCGCGAGCACGGACGGGAGGCAGTGCTCACCTGGTCCGGCGCGGATACACGAGCCTACGACGCCGTGCTGCTGCCCGAAGGGACCGGCGAACGGCAGACCCTCGCGGGCGCGTTCGTTCCCAGCGGCGCGCCCGGGCGAGTCCGCGCGAACGACCCCGCCCTCGCCCGGTCCATCGGCCCGCTGCTTCTCGAACTGCCCGCCTACCTGGGCGAGCGGCTGCCCGAGTACATGGTGCCGCCCGCAATTGTGCCCCTCGCGCAGCTGCCGTTGACCCCCAACGGCAAGCTCAATCAGCGCGAACTGCCCGCACCTGACCAGGGGCAGGCGGCGACCGGCCGGGCGCCGCGCACCCGGACCGAGGACATCCTGAGTGCGCTGTTCGCCGAGGTGCTCGGGGTGGAGAGCGTCGGCATCGACACCGACTTCTTCGCCAGCGGTGGCGACAGCATCCGCTCCATCCAGATCGTCGCCCGCGCCCGCGCGCGGGGCATTGAGGTCAGCACCCGGGAGATATTCGAGCACCGCACGGTCGCCGGGCTCGCGGAGCTGGTGGACGGGCGCGAGGACGAGCGCGTCATCCTGGCCGAACTGCCCGGCGGTGGCGTGGGCCCGATGCCGCTGCTGCCCACGGGTAAGCATGTGCTCGCGCTTGGCGGCGGCCTCGGCCGGTTCTGCATGTCCGGGCTGCTGACCCTGCCCGAGGGCATCGACCGCGCGGGTCTGGTGGCGACGCTCCAGGCCGTCCTCGACCGGCACGACGCGCTGCGCTCTCGGCTCGACCGGGCTTCGTCGGGCCTGTGGATCGAACCGCCGGGCAGCGTTGACGCCGACGCGCTCCTGCGGGAGGTCGCCGACGCCGACACCGGTACGGATACCGCGGTGGACCCGGTGGCCGCCGAGTTGGACGCAGCGGCGGGGCGGCTGGATCCCGACGCGGGTGTGATGGCGCAGTTCGTGTGGTTCAGCTCCCGTACGGGCGCGGACCGACTGCTGATCGTTCTGCACCACCTCGTCGTCGACGGGGTGTCGTGGCGGATCCTGCTTCCGGACCTAGCCGCGGCCTGGCAGAGGGTACGTGACGGCCAGCCGGCGGAACTCGCGGAGGTGGGCACGTCGTTCCGCCGGTGGGCGCACGCGCTGGTCGACGCGGCGGCCGCACCGGAGCGGGTGGCGGAACTGCCCGTGTGGCACGAGATCCTGCGCGAGGACGAGCCGGTGCTCGGCTCACGAGAGCTGGACCCCGCGCGGGACGTCGCCGCCACCGTGGACACGGTGCGCGTCCAGGTGCCGGTGGATGTCACCGAGGCCGTGCTGACCACGGTGCCCTCGGTCTTCCGGGGCGGCGTCAACGACGGGCTCCTCGCGGCGCTGGCACTGGCCCTTGCCCGCTGGCGCCAGACGCGCGGCGTGTCCGCCTCCTCGGCACTAATCCGTCTCGAAGGACACGGTCGGGAGGAGCAGGCGGTGCCCGGCTCCGACCTGTCGCGAACAATCGGCTGGTTCACCTCGATGTATCCGGTGCGCCTCGACCTGGCTGACGTGGACGTGGCGGACGCGTTCGCCGGCGGCCCGGCCGCCGGGCGGGCCATCAAGAAGGTCAAGGAGCAGCTCAGGGCGGTTCCGGACCGCGGCATCGGCTACGGCCTGCTGCGCCACCACAACCCGGAGACCGCCGCCGCGCTGGCCGCGGAACGGGAACCGCAGATCGGGTTCAACTACCTCGGCCGGACCTCCAGCGCGGACCTCCCCGAGGAGCTGCGCGGCCTGGGCTGGACGCCGGACACCACACAGCAGGATCTGATCGCCGCGCCGGACGCGGACCAACCGGTCCTCTCGGCGCTCGACGTCAACTCGGTGGCCACCAGCACCCCGGCCGGTGACGAGCTGACCGCCTACTTCGGCTTCCCGACAGGTGTGCTCTCCCGTGAGGAGGTGGCCGAGCTGGCCGACCTGTGGGTCCAGGCACTGACCGCTCTGGCCCGGCACGCCGCCACGCCCGACGCCGGCGGCATGACCCCGTCGGACGCGTCCCTGGTCACCGTGGGCGAGGAGGAGATCGCCGCATGGGAGGCCAGGTACGGCCACCTGGCCGAGGTGTGGCCGGTCACCCCGGCGCAGTCCGGCATTCTCTTCCATTCGATGCTGGCCGGCACCTCGTTCGATGCCTACCACGTGCAGCTGGTGTTCCACCTCTCCGGAGAGGTCGACCCGGAGCGGATGCGCCGGGCCGGGCAGGCACTCCTCGATCGCCACGCCAACCTCCGCGCGGCCTTCGTCAACCGGGCCGACGGCGACTTCGTGCAGGTGGTGCCCGCGCAGGGGGTGGCCCTGCCGTGGCAGTACCTGGACCTGACCGGGCTCGGCGAAACGGAACGGACCGAGGCGTTCGAGCGGTTCCTCACCGAGGACCAGGCTGACCACTTCGACCCGCGGACACCGCCGCTGATGCGGCTCGCGCTCGTCGTTCTCGAATCCGGCCGGACCGAACTCGTAATGACCGCCCACCACGCCTTGTACGACGGTTGGTCCACGCCCCTGCTGCTGCGGGATCTGCTGGTGCTCTACGCCTCCCACGGCGACGGGGCTTCGCTGCCCCGCACGCGCAGCTACGGCGAGTTCCTGGCCTGGCACGCGCGGCAGGACCGGGAGGAGGCGGCGCGGGCGTGGGCCGCCGAGTTCGAGGGCGTCGATGAGCCGACGTTGCTCGCCCCTGGGGCCGAGGGCGGCGACGGGCTCGGCCAGCTTGAGGTCACCCTCCCGCCGGGTGTGTCCGACGAACTCAACCGGTGCGCCGCCGAGCTGGGCGTCACCATCAACACCCTGGTGCAGGGCGCCTGGGCGCTGCTGCTCGGCCAGCTCACCGGCCGCCAGGACCTCCTGTTCGGCGCTACCGTTTCCGGGCGCCCGCCTGCTGTGCCGGACGTCGAGTCGATGGTCGGGATGTTCATCAACACCCTTCCGGTACGCGTCGAGTACGGCCCCGGCGACACCGTTGCCGAGGTCCTCACCCGGCTGCAGAGCCAGCAGGCGAACCTGGTGGAACACCACCACTACGGGCTCACGGACATCCAACAGGTCGTCGGCCTGCCGTCCCTCTTCGACACGCTAGTCGTCTTCGAGTCGTATCCGGTCGACCGGGACGGCCTGCGCTCGGCCACTGACGCAGCGGGCGGCATCGCCGTCACCGGCCTTCGTCCCTCCAACGGCACCCACTACCCGCTGGCGCTGATGGCGGCGGTCGACCCGCACCTCCAGCTCCTGCTCCAGTACGCACCGGGCGTCTTCGACCGGAACACGGTGGAGGCGTACGCGACCCGGTTGGTGCGCATCCTGCGCCAGCTCGCGGCCACCCCCGAGCTGCGGGTCGCGCAGCTTGACACGCTGGCACCGGCCGAACGCGACCGACTCGTCGTCGAGTTCAACGACACGGCCAGCGCCATCCCGGACGTCACGGTCCACGGGCTGATCGAGGCCCAGGCGGCGCGGACACCCGACGAGATCGCCGTGGTCAGCGAGGGCGTGACGCTCACGTACCGTGACGTGGTCGACCGGTCCGACCGGCTCGCCCGCGCACTCGTCGACCGGGGCGTGGGACGGGAGTCGATGGTCGGGGTCGCGCTGCCGCGGACGGCGGACCTGGTGGTCGCCCTGCTTGCCATCCTGAAAGCGGGCGGCGCCTATCTGCCTGTCGACCCCAAGTACCCGAGCCACCGCCTCGCGGCCATCATCAAGGAGGCGCGGCCACGTCTGGTTCTCACCGACTCCGAGACGGCCGGCGTGCTGCCGGAGCACGAGGCGCCGGACGTCCTGCTCGACACGCTCGACCTCGGCAAGGACGTCCCGGCCCCGGACGTGCCCGTTGATCCAGGCCAGTCGGCATACGTGATGTACACCTCCGGCTCCACGGGCAAGCCCAAGGGCGTCGCCGTCACCCACGCCCACGTCGTCAACTGTGTGCGGCACCTCGCGTCCATCGTGGGCATGGGGCCGGGCAAGCGGATCCTCGCGGCCGCGTCGATCAACTTCGACATCTCCGCGTTCGAGTACTTCATGACGCTCTCCGTCGGCGGCGTCGTGGAGGTCGTCGAGGATGTCCTGGTCCTGGGCGAGCGCAAGGACTGGAGCGGCTCCGTAATCCACACCGTGCCGTCGGTCTTCGCCGAACTCGTTGACGACATCGCCGGCCACACCCGCGTGGAGACCCTCGTCTTCGCCGGTGAGGCCCTGCCCGCCGCCCTCGTCGAGAAGACGCGCGATGCCTTCCCCGGCGTACGGATCGTCAACGCCTACGGACAGACCGAGTCGTTCTACGCCACCACCCACATCATCGACGATGGCGACACACGCGTCCCCGTGGGCAGCGCGCCCATCGGAGTGCCCCTCGGCAACCTGCGCGGCTACGTCCTCGGCCCCGGCCTTGCGCCGGTGCCGCCGGGTGTGGTCGGCGAGATCTACATCGCTGGGTGCGTGGCCCGCGGCTACCACGGGCGTGCCGTCCTGACCGCCGAGCGCTTCTTGCCCGATCCGTTCGGCCCGGCCGGCGAGCGCATGTACCGCACCGGCGACCTGGGCCGCTTCACCACCGACGGCGTCCTGGAGTACGTGGGCCGCGGCGACGCGCAGGTCAAGGTGCGCGGCTTCCGCATCGAACCCGCCGAGGTCGAGACCGCGCTCGCCGCACACCCCGGCGTCGCGCAGGCCGCCGTCATCGCTCGGGATGGGCGCGGCGCGGGCGCGGGGAAGCAACTCGTCGCCTACGTCGTTCCTGCTGGGCCCGGTGGCTACGGTGGCCCGGAGACCAGGGAGCTGCACGCGTTCGTCGCGGAACGGCTGCCGGACTTCATGGTGCCGTCCGCGTTCGTGCTCCTCGACAAGCTGCCGCTCGGCCCCAACGGCAAGCTGTCCCGGGCCGAGCTGCCCGAGCCGGAGTTCGGCGGCGCCGCCTACCGGGCGCCCCGCACAGCCCGCGAGGAGATGCTCGCCAGGCTGTTCGCCGAGGTGCTCGGCCTGGACCGGGTGGGCATCGACGACAACTTCTTCGAGCTCGGTGGGCACTCTCTGCTCGCCACCCGGCTGATCAGCCGCGCACGCGCAGAGGTCGGCATCGAGATACCCATCCGCAAGGTGTTCGACCTGCCGACAGTGGCGCAGCTGGCCGTCTGGTCGGAGGAATCGGCCGCTCCCCGCCGCCCCAGCCTGCGCAGGATGTTCTCGGAGGAGTGAGGAAGTAGGTAGTTCCCCGCTGTGCGGAGGCGGTCCCGACCGCCTCCGCACAGCGCGGTGCCGTTTCGGTGAGCTCGGCGATTTCGGCCGCCTCGTCGAAGCGGCGTTCACTGGTTTCGGTGGGATGGCGGCGGTGTCCGGGACGGCGGCACAATCCGGCATTGCGGCGCCGTCCGCTCTCCCTTGAATCATGGCCCTGTCGTGCCCGACGATTCTGTGCGGTCGCCTATCTCAGCCAGTGATACGGGAGCGATTCGCGCGTAGTGTTGGTGGCCGGGAGAGAACCGGTTATTCGGAAGCCCCTTTGGCGCCGTCACTCGAGTAGGTAGCGATCACGACGCCCCTCTGCCGGAAAGTAGGGGTGCGGCGCGTTGCTCGTGCCCTTGTCCCGCCGGCGGGACAGTCCCACGGGGGCGGCGAAGAAACGAATCCACGGCACCGGGGACCGTGTGCACGAAGGCCAGCCGATGTCCGGAACGAAGGAGAATTGTGATCACGCATATCGTTCTTTTTAAGCTCAAGGACGGCATCGAGCGCTCCGCCCCGTCCGTGATCGAGGCGGAGAAGTTCGCCCGGGAAGTCGGTAATAAGGTTCCGGAACTCGTCGAATGGAGAGTGGGCTGGAACGCGGTCGACCGGGACATCTCCTACGACTTCGCCGTCATCGGCGTACTGCCAGATCTCGACGCCCTGGAGAGATATCAGAAGAACGCATTCCACCAGGAATCCGTGCAGAAGTGGCGAGCGATATCAGACTGGGTCGTCGCCGACCTTAACGATTAAGGGAGGACCGAGTGTTTACGCAATACGACCCGGGCGCGGCCGGGCTCACCGACGAACTGCGCAAGACTTTCGACGAGTTCGGTCGGGGCAAGTGGTCGGCCGATGACCTCGCCGCCTACCGGACCGACAAGCTCCGCGAGGTGCTCGCCTACGTCCGCACCAACTCCCCGTTCTACCGTGCCAGGCTCGCCGACCTCTCCGAGGCGACGATTGCCGGACTGGGCCTGGATGACATTCAGAACCTGCCCTTCACCACCAAGCAGGACCTCCAGCAGGCGCAGTTCGACATACTTTCGCTGCCCGTGTCCGAGGCTTGGACGTTCTACGAGACCACCGGTACCACCGGAAAGCCCACCCCCTGCCCCCGTACCAACGGTGACAGCATCCACAACAACACCGTTCTCACGGCCTACTATCGGGACATCTTCGCGCCGCACGGCGAGCACCAGGTCATCGGTATCTCCGGCCCCACGGAACTGCACGCCACGGGCGACACCTTCGGGGACGTCTGCCGAAACCTGGGCCACGCGGTGGCCAAGATGTGGCCGCACTCCCCGGTCATCGGCTTCGACCGGGCCCTTGAAGTCATGCGACTGCTGCCGATCACCAGTCTGTTCTGCACCCCCGGCATGGCCCTTCGCCTGGCCAAGAAAGCCATCGAGGCGGGCCTTGACCCTCAGCGGGACTTCTCCCTTGACGTCCTCATGCTTACCGGCGAGCTGATGTCGCCCAGCCTGCGGGAGAACATCGGTGCGCTGTGGGGCGCCGAGGCGTACAACTGCCTCTATGCCTCCCAGGAGGCGTCCGTCCTCGCGGCGGCCACCGCCGACGGCACGCTGCGCACCGCCCCGCTGATCAACCTGTACGAGGTGATCGACCCCGCCACCGGCGAGCCCGTGCCGCCGGGCCCCGACGGCGTGTACTACGGCGAACTGGTCATCACCAACCTGTACACCGGCGCCAAACCCCTCGTCCGCTACCGCACCGGCGACATGGTGCGCATGACCGACCCCGGGCCCGGCGCCGCCGTCCCCGCGCTGTCGCTCGAACCCGTCGGCCGCGTCCGCGACCGGCTCCAGCTCAACGGGCACCTCGTCAACGGCTACGACCTGGAGAACCTGCTGCTGCGCCGCTTCCGCGGCTACCTCGACTACCAGATCACCGTGACCCGTGACGAGAAGGGCACGGACCTCCTGTCCCTGACCCTCCACGCCGACCAGGACCGGTCCTGGTCGGACGCCATCAAACGGGCCGCTGTGGACTGCCGTGAGGAACTGGACACCACGCTGAGCGTGACCTTCGGTGACCCCGGCCCCATCACCAGCACCGGAGCCATGGTGAGCTGGAAGGCTGCCCGCGTGGTGGATCTCCGCGAGGCCGGCACTGGGGCCTCGGTGGAGTCCCACTCGGCCGAGCGGATCGCGGCGGGGAGGGTCTGATGGCCGGCGTCTCCGCCACCGACTCGCTCCCCGAGGTCACGCCCGCCGCCGCCCCTGCCCAGCGCCGTACGCAGCTGGGGCTCGGCGCATGGGCATACGACCGTGGCGAGTTCGTCCCATCAGGGGCCCCGCGACTGCCGCTGTCCACGCAGGGCCTGCACTACGGGACCGCGGTGTTCGAGGGCATCCGCGCCTACCGCGGGCACGACGGGGGGTTGCACCTGTTCAGGGCCCACGAGCACTACGTGCGCATGCTGCGCGCCTGCCGGATGCTGCGCATCACCGACATCCCGTCCACGCCCCAGGAACTCGTCGACCTCACCATAGAGTTGCTGCGCCGCAACGAGCACGACGGCGACGTCTACATCCGGCCCGTGGCGCACAAGCTCTCCTTGCTGCCGGGCACGCCTCCCGGGGTCACCCTGGCCGGGGTGTCCGACGCGTTGTCCATCACCACGTTCGGCTATCCGACGGTACGCGGCGTGCACGAGGTGCGCTGCGCCCTGAGCACTTGGCGGCGACCGCCCCGCGACGCGCTGCCTGCCCAGGCGAAGATCGCCGGAGGCTATGTAACCAGCGCCCTCGCTTGCGACGAGGCGCGCGCCGCCGGATACGACGACGCCATCCTGCTCGACCGGGCGGGCAACGTCGCTGAGGCGAGCACCGCCAACGTGTTCGCAGTGCGCAACGGCGTCCTCACCACCCCGCCGGACTCCGGCGACCTGCTGCCCGGCCTCACCCGGGACAGCGTGATCACCCTGTGCCAGGAGGCCGGGATGACGGTCCTGGAGCGTCCGCTCAGCCCCGCAGACCTCTACGCCGCCGACGAGGTGTTCCTCACCTCCACCGGCAAGGAGGTCGCCGCCGTGGTCGCGCTGTCCGGACGGGACATCGGCAGCGGCGCCGCGGGACCGGTCGCGGCTCGCGTGGCGGCGCTGTACACCGCGGCCGTGACGGCTCAGGACCCCCAGGGCGCCCGGGCGCACCCCGAGTGGCTCACCCCTCTCACCACTTCACACCCAGGCACAGCAACCCCAGGCAAAGGTAAGGGAAAAGCGGATGACGCTGCCTAACTTCCTCTCTCTCCTGCGTCCCGGTTCCGCCCAGCCCGAGGCGATCGGCACGCTCGGTCCGCCCGGCACGAGCAGCGAAGTGGCCGCGAGGCGGTACGCCGCTCAGATGGCCGGGCTCGACGGGCCGACCGCCGACATCCACCTCTTCGACACCTACGAGCAGGCCGGCGACGCGTTGCTCGCCCGTGAGGTGAGCCACATCGTCGTCGCCAACGCCTACAAGGGCATCAACCCGTTCTACATGGACCCGGACATCGAACTCGCCGGGGTCTTCGTCATGGACACCCCGCTGTACGGCATCGCCGTGCGCCGCGGCGGCCACCTGGTTCCCGACGCCCCGACCATCGCGAGCCACCCCGCGCCCGAGCCGATCATCGCGCAGCTCATGCCGCGCCGGCACGAGACGTACAAGGTCATCCATCACAACTCCACCAGTGCCGCCGCCCGCGCCGCCGTCGAGGGCACCGCCGACCTCGCGCTGACCACCGTGCCCGCCGCGCAGCTCCACGGCCTGGAGTTCATCTCCCGCACCCGGCCCATACGCATGGTCTGGTCGGTGTTCGGCAAGGCTGCGCACGCGCCTGGAACCGCGCACGCACCGCAGAAGGAGGCGAGCTGATGCTGCTGCTCAACGGAGACCACGTACGCCAGGCCCTGCCCGTGGCAGAGGCACACCGGGTGGTGGCCGAGGTGATGCGCCGCTACAGCGGCGGCGACGTCGTCCAGCCCGTGCGCACCGTGCTCGGCTCCGGGGACTCCTCGCTGCTCGGCGTCATGCCGTGTCATGTCAGCGGTGAGCCCGACGCGGGGTACGGTCTGAAGGCGGTGCTGCACGCGCCCGGCAACAGCGCCCGCGGCCTGCCGACGCACGTGGGCATGGTCGTGGTGTTCGACCCCGAGACCGCGCAGCCGCTGGCCCTGATCGACGGCGCGTCCGTGACCGCGCTGCGCACGGCCGCCGCGTCCGCCGTGGCGACCGAGGCCCTGGCCGCCCCGGACGCGGGCGACTTGGCCCTGATCGGCGCCGGGACGCAGGCGCGCAGCCATCTCCTCGCGCTGCGCGAGATCCGGACGCTGCGCCGGGTGCGGCTGTGGAACCGGGGTAGCGCGCGGGCCGAGGAGTTCGTGGCGTGGGCGCAGGAGCGGGCGGACATCGAGGTCGAGCTGACGGCGACGCCCGCAGACGCGCTGCGCGGTGCCGACCTGGTGTGCACGACGGTCGACACCGTCGAGCCGGTGGTGCAGGCAGCGGACTTGGCTGAGGGCGTGCACGTTAACGCTGTCGGCTCGTCCGTGCCGGGCAAGCGCGAGCTGGACGCCGCAGCAGTCGCCTCCTGCACGGTGTTCGTGGACAGCAGGGAGGGTGCGCTGCGCGAGTCCTCAGAGATCGCGGCGCCCGTCGAGGAGGGGCTGGTGCCCGCCGACCGGCCGCTGACCGAGATCGGAGAGGTGCTTCTTGGCAAGCACCCGGGCCGCACGGCTCCCGCCGAGCGCACGCTCTACAAATCGCTGGGTATGGCCGCGCAGGACGTCGCCTCAGGATTTGCCATCGTCCGCGCTGCACGACGCCTCGGCATCGGCACTGAGGCCGACTTCACCTGCTGAGCCCCACCCGCCCCCCGCGATCCATCTGA
Organism: Streptomyces sp. CC224B; assembly: GCF_030010595.1. NCBI lineage: Bacteria > Bacillati > Actinomycetota > Actinomycetes > Kitasatosporales > Streptomycetaceae > Streptomyces > Streptomyces sp. CC224B. The sequence continues at coordinate 64,130 of NZ_JASCXL010000040.1, forward strand.
GAGGACACGGTAGACACGGCATGACGGCACTACTGATCGGCAACGTCGGCGTCATCGGCGACAAGGAGGCCATGGCGGAGTACCGCGCGAAGGTCCTCGAGACACTGCAGCTCTACGGCGGCGGATTCGTCATCCGCGGCGGGGAGTTCGAGGTCCTGGAGGGCGACTGGAGACCCGAGCACCTGTCAGTGATGGGTTTCCCTACGGCCAAGGACGCCCGTCGCTGGTACACCTCACCCGAGTACCGCGCCATCGTGCCGTTGCGCGAAGGCACACACATGGACCTGGTCCTGGTCGAGGGTGAGGGTGCATGACGCCGCTGCCCTCCCGCCGCCGGCGCTCCTTCGCGCAGGTCGATGTGTTCACCGAGGTCCCCTACCTGGGCAATCCCGTCGCCGTCGTCCTGGACGGCGACGGGATCCACGACGAGGACATGGCGCGGATCGCGCAGTGGACCAACCTGTCCGAGACGACATTCGTCGTCCCGCCCACCTGTGTCGATGCCGACTACGGGCTGCGCATCTTCACGCCGGGCGGCGAGATCCCGTTCGCCGGGCACCCCACGCTGGGCTCCGCGCACGCCTGGCTGGAGGCCGGGGGAACCCCGAAAAAGTCCGGGCAGGTGACCCAGGAATGCGGCGCGGGACTCGTCCAGGTGCGTGTCACCGACGACGGGCTAGGTTTCCTCGCCCCCGCGCTGCGCCGCAGCGGGCCCCTCGACGAGGAGCACGTGGAGCGCATCGCCCGCGGCCTTCGCGTCGACCGCACCCGGATCACCGGCCACCAGTGGGTCGACAACGGGCCCGGCTGGGCCGCCGTGCAGCTCGCGTCAGCCGCGGAGGTCCTGGCACTGGAGCCGGACGAGCGGCACATGCACGACCTGACACTCGGAGTCATCGGCGCCTACCCCAAGGGCTCGCCCGTGCGATACGAGGTGCGGGCCTTCGCGCTGCCCAAGGGCGTGCGCGAGGACCCAGTCACCGGCAGCCTCACCGCGGGGCTCGCCCAGTGGCTCATCGGCGCCGGGGCGGCACCGCGCGACTTCCGAGTCGGCCAGGGCGCACGCCTGGGGCGCCAGGGCGTGCTCACCGTTCAGGCGCGGGGCGAGGACATCTGGGTCGGTGGCGAGAGCGTGACCTGTGTAAGCGGCACCCTTCTCGCCTGAACGCCCACCGCCGGAACAGCCGATGCGGCGGAAATATTCAACCGTCTCGTACTTTCCTTTGCGGCATCCTTCCGTGGGCGGTTCCGATCAACACCAGAGCGATAGTGGATCATTGCCCCGGCCAAATTCGGAACCGCCCGCGCGTGGTCGTGTCACGCTGTCCGCTGACAGGACAGGGCTACCCGGGCCCCACCGGAAGGCTTGGACGGTCTTGATCCGTGGGGCACCGTGCCGGAAGCGAACGACTAAGTCTGGCGGCGACTTTGCCGCCGCATGTGCGTGTGCCACTGAGGCAGCGATGGTAAAGCGATCAGAACACCTGAGAAAAAATTTGACAACCTGCCTGCTCCGGGGTGGCGAGGTCGCATTCCTCTGCCTGCTCACGATTCGTTGGCGGAAACCGCGCGAACGCATGGCGAAGACATCGTCGTGTGAAATGGTGAACATGAACTGACGCACGTCGGCTCGCGCTTCGGGTGCGTGATGTCGCTGGTCCTCCCAGCGACCACGCAATCACCCCGGACAACCGTGTCCCTGCTCGTTGCGTATCCGGTCAAACACCTCAAGCACATGGCTTACGGTAGTGCCGACCAACGCTCTGTAGTTCACCGGTGAGGCGCGTACCTCGCCCTCAAGGCTCTCACCCTCCGTGTTACGCCGTCTGGCCCTGGCGGCCGTGGCACACCCCCAGATGCTCCTGCACAGAGCGTCCATGTGCGCCCGGCGGGAGGCTCTCGGCATCCTCACCGCGGAAGCGGCGAGCGACGTGTCCGAGGCGGAGGTCGTGCTCGACGCGAAGTGGGTGACAGAGGAGAGGTGCTACGGAGCGTACTGGGTCAACTACGCCATGTACGCGCTCCGCAACATGCGGGCCCGGCTCATCCTGTGTGGATACCTCGACGCGAACGGGATGATCTCCTACGGAGACATGTTCGCTTGGGTGTGCCGCTACTTCCGCACCAGGACCGACTCCGAGGTGTGCCAGTTCTGCATCCAGTCCACGAAGGACCGGGCCCACTGTGACCTGCTGAGCACCGGCAAGACCGCCCACTAGCCCTCAGTGCGCACCGCGAGGAGTTCGACCGGCTGCTGCCCGACTTCGTCACCGCCCGGGACTGGCGGGCCGTCCCGATGGCACGCCAGGTCTGCGACATGCACCTCCTCGCCCGCGCCTACATCTACCGAGAGCCGGTGCGCATTCCCGACTACGAGTTCACCGAGGTTGTGCTGTGCGGCCACCCGGGCGACCGGGGCTTTCTGGTGGAGGCATCACCGGAGCTGTATCGCCTGCCGGCGGACTGAGGGATGGCCGAGCCCACCGACGACGAGCGAGCGGACCGGATCAGCCTGCACATCGATTACCGCGGCCGCTAGAAGATGCCGTACCAGCCGCAGCGCGGCCTGGAGCAAACGCGAACTACTGCCAGGGCATGGTGCTGCGGTCCTGCGAAATCCTGCCCACCATCCAGGTCACCTCCGACGAGGCCCTCACCGTCGCCTGACGTCGGCCGGAGCGGCTCCGCAACCGCTCCGGCCCACCAGTGTTGTCGATGTCCCGTGTCAGTGGTCATGTCAGTGGTCGTGTCAGGGGCGTGACCGGTCGGTGTCAGGCCCACTAGGGACAGTGAGGGCATGAAAAGTTCGGCAATTGCAGTTTCGGGGCTGCGCAAGTCATTCGGCGGCAAGGTCGTGCTCGACGGCATCGACTTCGCTGTCGCCTCGGGATCGGTCTTCTCCTTGCTCGGCCCGAACGGTGCGGGCAAGACAACGACAGTGAATATCCTGGCGACGTTGATGAAGGCCGACGCCGGGACAGTGAGTATCGCCGGCCATAACGTGGCGACCGCGACCAAAAAGGTGCGCTCTACCATCGGTGTGACCGGTCAGTTCGCCGCAGTGGACGAACTGCTCTCGGGCCGGGAAAACCTGCAACTGGTGGCGGACCTGAAGCGCGTGCGTTCCGGTCACCAGGTGGTCACGCGGCTGCTGGAGCGGTTCGACCTGGCGGAGTCCGCAGACAAGATGGCGGCGACCTACTCCGGAGGCATGCGCCGCAAGCTGGACCTGGCGATGACGCTGGTCGGCAACCCGCAGATCATCTTCCTGGACGAACCGACGACAGGTCTCGATCCGCGGAGCAGGCGCACGATGTGGGGGATCGTCCGCGATCTGGTGGCCGACGGCACCACCATCTTCCTCACCACTCAGTATCTTGAAGAAGCCGATCAGCTCGCCGACCAGATCGCGGTGCTCGACCAGGGCCGCCTGGTCGCCCAGGGCACCGCCGAGGAACTCAAGCGCCAGATCCCCGGCACCCATGTCCGGCTTCGCTTCGCCAACCTCGACGAGCTCGACACGGCGGCGCGGGCCCTGCCCGGGGCCTCGCGGGACGACCAGGACTTGATCCTGCGCGTGCCGAGCGACGGCCAGTCGAGGTCGCTGCGGGACCTGCTGGACCGGCTCGACGAACACATGATCAATGCCCAGGAGTTCTCCGTGCACACACCGGACCTCGACGACGTCTTCCTCGCCCTGACCGGGCACAAGAGCGAGCAGGAGGCGATCGCACAGTGAGCACTGTCGCGACGGCGCTGACCGATTCGACGATCATGTTGCGCCGCAACTTGAAGCACACCCTGCGGAACCCGGTCACCGTGTTCAACGCGGTCCTGTTCCCGATCGTGGTCATGCTCCTGTTCGTCAAGGTGTTCGGCGGCGCGTTCAGCGTCGGCGACGACTACATCGACTACGCGACGCCGGGGATGCTCGTGATGGGCGTCAGCTACGGTCTTGGCGCCACCGCGGTGGCCGTGCACGACGACATGGCGAAGGGCATCATCAACCGGTTCAAGGCCATGGACGTCTCCCGGGGTGCCGTGCTGACCGGGCAGGTCGTCGTCACCACAGTGCGCTGTCTGGTGGCCAACGCGGCCATCATCGGGGTGGCCTTCGCGATGGGGTTCTCTCCGGACGCGAGCGCTCTCGACTGGCTCGGTGTGCTCGGTCTCGTCGTGCTCCTCGCCTTCGGAGCCAGCTGGCTCACCGTCGCCCTGGGGCTGGCCGCGAAATCCGCGGAGTCGGCAGGCCTGGCCGCCGTGCCGCTGATCATGCTGCCGTTCCTGAGTAGCGCGTTCGTGCCCGCGGACACGATGGGGACCGGCATGCGGCAGTTCGCCGAGTACCAGCCCTTCACCCCGATCATCGAGACGCTGCGCGGGCTGCTGATGGGTAACGCGTCGGGCGGCGACGCAATCGCGGCGCTTGCCTGGTGCGTTGGGCTCGCTCTCCTCGGGTACCTGTGGTCGATCTCCTCGTTCAACAAGCGAACGTGATCTCGACCAGCTGAGACCAGCTGGTCTGTGCCCCCTCCCGAGCCGCCTCGGCGAACCCCGTGTCGCCGAGGCGGCGACGTGCTGTCTGCTCGATCCGGGCCACGTCCGGGTGGGAGCGGTCTTGTAGCCCGCGCACGCCCGCGCTCGCCGCCAGCAGCCGCGCGGCCTGCTCGTGCTCGTCGCGGCGCAGTGCCAGGTCAGCGACCCCGACGAGTACCTGTGCGATCAGCGGCGCGTGTCCCGCCTCGGACGCCGCCTCGCAGGCCGCCTCGCGGTGCCTGCGGGCCTCGTCGAGGTCGTTGGTGAGATAGCCCAACAGGTCCTCGGTCACCGCACGGATATTCGACCGCTCCGCTTCCTCGCCCAGCGCGGCCCTCGCAATGCCGAGTTGTCTGTGTGCCTCCTCGGCGTTGCCACTCCACCGGGCGAGTTCCGCCTCCGCGAGGGCCAGCTCGGCAAGCGCGTCCGGCCACGTGACCTGCTCCGCGCTCCGGTGCGCCTCAGCGATGGCGGCCGCCACGGCGTTCTTGTCGCCCATCAGCCAGTACAGCTGCGCCTGCCGCGACCGCATCCGGACGACGTCCTCGGCGGCACCGACCTCCGTGACGACCATGATCGCCTGCTCATAGTGCTCGCACGCGCCGGCGAACTCGCCGCGCATAGCAATCCGGTCCGCCAGTACGGTCAGGGCGAACGAGATCCCGAAGCGCTCCCCAAGCGCCCGGAAATCGGCGAGCGCGCGCTCCAGGTAGGCATCCGCGTCCCGCCCATCCCGGCCGAGCATGATCCGCATCTTGCCCATGTGCAGCCGGGCCATCGCGCGCACCCAGGGGTCCTCGTCATCCAACAGCGGTTCGAACGCGGGCAAGAATGCGTCGGGCGCCCGTAGCATGCGTTCCATCGGAGCGATGAACCCCAGGACCGGGTGGCTGATCCGGCAACGCTGGCTGAGCTGGTAGGTCCGGTGAATCCACTCCGCGGCCTCGTGCTCGTCGCCGCTCCGCCCGGAGCTGATGAACATCGCAATGAGGGCGTACACCACGGCGCGGACCTCGTCGGTCGCCTCGCCTGGCGTCTTGCTGGCCGCGGTGAGGAGGTCGAAACCCTCCGTCTTGTGGCCGCCGAGATACCAGTACCAGCCCGCGCCCGCCGCGAGCCGCATCGCCGCCTGGGCCTGGCCCGCCGCCAGCGCGCCGCGCATGGCCGCACCGATGTTGTCGTGCTCGGTTTCGAGCGTGGCCAGCCAATGCAGTTGATCGGCGCGGCGCAGATGCGGATCTGCGGTCTCGACGAGCTCGGTGAAGTAGGCCAGGTGTGCCTGGCGCGCCTGGTTCGTCTCTCCTGCCTCGGCGAGCCGGTGTCGTGCGTACTCCTTGATCGTGCCAATCATGCGGTAGCGCGGTGCGCTGTCACCCTCGGCGACCAACAGCGACTTCTCGGTCAGCGCGGTGAGTAGCTCGATCACCTGTTCGGGCTCGACCGCGTCGCCCGCGCAGACCTGCTCAGCCGCCTCCAGGCTCGCCCCGTCGGAGAACACCGAGAGCCTACGCAGGACCACCCGTTCAGCGTGGGAGAGCAGCTCCCAGCTCCAGTCGATCGCCGCGCGCAAGGTCTTGTGCCGTGGCAGCGCGGTCCGGCTGCCGCTGGTCAGCAGGCGGAAGCGGTCGTCGAGCCGGTTAGCGAGCAGGTCGATGGGCAGGGTGCGCAACCGGGCCGCTGCCAGTTCGATCGCCAGCGGCATCCCGTCGAGCGCCCGGCAGACGCGCGCCATCGTCGCCAGTGTGCGGTCCTCGGCCGCCAGGTTCCGGCGTACGGCACCGGCTCGGTCCCGCAGCAGCTGGACGGCGGGGGAGGAAGCGATCTGGCCGAGGTCTGCGTCCTCCGCCGGCAGGGCCAGCGGCTCGACGTGCCACAGTGCCTCCCCGGTGATGCCGAGCGGTTCCCGGCTCGTCGCCAGGATCCGCAGCCGCCGGCACTCCCCGAGTACCCGGTGGGCGAACACGGCCGTGGGCTCGATCACGTGCTCGCAGTTGTCCAGGATCAGCAGCGCCTCCCGCTCGCGGATGGCGGCGATAAGACGATCTGTCAGCTTCGCGTTCGGGGCCCCGCCGAGCAGGGCGTCCCGCAGGCTCAGCCCGGCGAGCGTCGTCTGCGCCACGTCGGCCACAGTGCCGTTGGCGCGGATGGCGGCAAGCTCCACCAGCCAGGCCCCGTCCGGCAGCTCGTCGAGCAGGGTGCGCGCCGTCTCCGCGGCCAGCCGGGACTTCCCCGAACCGGCCGGCCCGATCACGGTGGTGAGCCGGTGCTCGGCGATGAGCCCTCGGACCGCGGCGACGTCGGCATCCTTGCCGACAAAGGTGGTCAGTTCGGCGCGCAGGTTGGTCTTGCGGGTCTCCTCCCGCCGCCCCAGCTCGCCCCGCAGTAGCGCGACGTGCAGCGCGGCCAGCTCCGGCGACGGGTCGACGCCCAACGCATCGGCCAGGAGTTCCCGCGCGCGCTGGTAGGCCAGGAGAGCCTCGCTGTCACGGCCTGCCGCGGCGAGGGCGCGCATCAGTGCGGCGACGAGCGGTTCGCGCAGCGGGTGCGCGGTCACCAGGTCGGTCAGTTCCGGGATCATCTCCGCACCGCGCCCGAGGGCCATCTCCGCCTCGACCCGGTCCTCCGTCGCGGTCAGGCGCAGTTCCTCAAGCCGGACGACCGCCGCGTTGAACGCGGCGCTGCCCTGCAAACCGATGTCCTGCATGGCAGCACCGCGCCACAGCTCCAGGGCCTCGCGCAGCAGCTGTACCCGCTGGGCGCTGTGCTCGGGGCGGGCCCGGCCCGCGATGACGAGGCGTTCGAACCGCACGGCGTCGACGGCATCAGGCTCCACCATCAGTCGGTAGCCGTCCGTCTGCCCTTCGACCATCCCGCCCGGCAGCGCCTTGCGCAGCCGGGAGACCAGGCGCTGGAGGGCGTTCGTCGCATCGGCGGGCGGGTGCTCCCCCCAGATCCAGTCGATGAGCGACGCCTTCGGGACCACGTGACCCGGCTTGAGCGCCAAGGCGACCAGCAGTCCGCGCAGCCGCGCACCGGGCACCTCGACTAAGCCGCCGTCGGCTGGACGAACCTCGAACGAACCCAGCATCGCTATCTGCACCCGCCGATTCTGCCACGGGCGCTGAGCAGGCCTCCAACCTGTTGACGCGCTGCGCCAGGCCACCCCGCAGACGTGCCGCGGTGGTCCTGTCGGCGGGACAGCTAGTGCCCGGCGGGATGTCCGCCCCTCGTCAACTCTTGCCCTGTATTTACCTGGGCAATTACGCTCGCATCGCGACAGCCTCCCACCCGCTTTCTGGTATGGGCATGGCTGCTTTCGGCGAGGCACTCGTCCGGCCCGTTGGAATACTTTGTCTCGCCAGCGGGACAGTGAAAAGGGCGCCAATGGGCACTGCAATTGGAACAGGAAAGGCTGGAAATGGAGTCAGACTCGCACTCCGCGCCTACAGGTGCACCGGTGTCACTCGTGCAAGAGGTCGCGGCGCTGTGGCAGGACCACCTCGATGGCCGTGAAGTAGGGGCGGACGATGACTTCTTCGAGCTCGGAGGCAATTCTCTGATCGGCATCAAGGTCATCGACCGGGTGTCCCAAGAATATGGCGTCGAGCTGTCCGTGCGCGATTTTTACCTGGCGCAGACCCCGGCACGGGTCGCTGAGCTGATCGAGCGAGAGAGGGCGCGGACGTGAGGTTGACACCAGGTCCGAGGCGCGACATCGACCTCGACCGGGTCAACCTGTTCGACCTGGACCTCTACGCTTCGGGCGATCCGCACCCGGTCTGGGACGTGATGCGGAAGAAGCATCCCCTGCACCACCAAGTCCTGCCCGACGGTCGGGAGTTCTGGTCCGTAACCCGTTACGACGACGTGTGCCGGGTGCTTGGTGACCACCGGGAGTTCACCTCCGAGCGTGGTACGACGCCTACCCACGTCGGCGTGGACGACCCCGCGGCGGGCCTCCTCCTCACGTCCACCGACCCGCCCCGGCACACCGAGGTCCGCAGGCCGCTCGGTGCCAAGTTCACGGCCCGGGCGGTGAAGTCATGGGAGGGCTCGATCCGGGGTACGGTCCGGCGCTTCCTCGAACCGGCCCTCGACGGCGAGACCTTCGACCTGGCCGAGCAGGCGCTGCTCCTCCCGGCGATGGTCACGGGCCCGCTGCTCGGGATCCCACCGAAGGACTGGGAGCAACTTGTCCAGCTGACCGCGATGGTGACGGCTCCTGCGGATCCGCACTTTCAGCACGGCAGCGAAGCCGCGACCCTCGCCATCGCTCACCACGAGCTGGTCACCTACGTCAAGGAGTGGGTCAAGGACCGGAGGGCGGCCGGGGGCGAGGAGCACACCCTGCTCGACCACCTCATGAGTGTCCGCGCGGGCGGCGAGCCACTGACCGACGACGAGATCGCCCTCGACGGCTACAGCATCCTCCTGGGCGCCAATGTGACGACGCCGCACACCGTGTCGGGCACGGTGCACGCGCTCATCGAGCGGCCCGAGCAGTTCGCCAAGGCGCAGGCCGACCCCTCGCTGATCCCGAACCTGGTCGAGGAAGGGCTGCGTTGGACGTCGGCCGCCTGCAACTTCATGAGGTACGCGGTGAACGACGTCGAGATCGCCGGGGGCACCGTCCCGGCCCGTGCCGCGGTCGTCGCCTGGATCGGGTCGGCTAACCGGGATGCGTCCCAGTTCCCCGATCCGCACGCCTTCGACATCACGCGAGACGGCGCGAAGCGCCAGGTCGCCTTCGGGTTCGGACCCCACTTCTGCATCGGGGCGCCGCTGGCCCGGCTCACCCTGCGCGTTTTCTTCGAGGAACTGCTCCAGCGGTTCAGCTCGATCGAACTCGACGGCGAGCCGCAGCACCTTCGGTCGTACTTCATCGCCGGAATGACCCACCTGCCCATCGTCGCCCAGAAGCGGAGGACGCTATGACCTCCGGCCCCGCCTCCACACCCTCACCGTGGTTCGTCAGGCCCCCTGCCACCGACAGCCCCGCCCGGATATTCTGCTTCCCTTACTCCGGGTCCGGGGCCTCGGCCTTCAGCGCCTGGCCGACCGCGATCGACGACGTCGAGGTCTGCCCCGTGCAGTTCCCCGGCCGCGAGAACCGGCTGGCCCACCCCCACTACGGCACCTACGAAAACCTCGCCGACGGCCTGACCGACGCACTGGAGCCGTTGCTCGACCGGCCGTTCGCGTTCTTCGCGCACTGCGCGGGCGCGCTGCCTGCCTACGAGACCGTACTCCGACTCAGAGAACAGGGCCTGCCCGGGCCGGAGTGTCTCTTCGTGTCGGGCCAGCCCGCACCGCACGATGCCGCACGCGACCGGATGCTCACCATGACCGAGACCGAACTGCGCGCCGAGCTAGAGTCGGTGATCCGCGGCCGGGGGATTGAGCCCCGGCCGGACATGGTCGAGCTCGGCATGGCCGTGCTGCTCCGGGACCTCGCCGCCGCGCGTGAGTACCGCAGGACCGAGCCGGCCAGGGTCGGCTGCCCGGTCGTCGCACTGCACTGGCGAGACGACCCCGACGTGAGCCTCGACCAGCTCGAAGGATGGCGTCAGTACGCGGACTCCGTCGACGTCCACGTCCTCGACGGCGGTCACCACGCGTTTATGCACGCGCCGGACGAGCTGCGGAAGCTGCTGACTTCCTGGCGGGTGGGGGGGGGCGGGGGGGGGGGGGGGGGGGCGGGCGACGGAGCTCGCAAGCCCCCACCAGCCCGCAGACACAACACACCCCCACGCCGCGC